>JBAULD010000617.1:0-19123 GCA_049578005.1 Polyangiaceae bacterium | reverse complement strand
GAAAGACGAGGTCGACCGGATCTTGCTTCGCGATCTTGCGTCCGTGAATGAGGAGGTCCCCGTGCACCGTCATGGTCACAGTACGGACCTCGTCGGACCCGTCCTTCACGGACGCCACTTTCCTCACGTCGGTTGCGCTGAGATCGTCGACGGACCGAATGGCGAACTCCGCCCAGCGCATTGGCTCGTTCGTCTTGCCATCGACGACCGACTCGAGCCAAGTGCGTGCATGCTTGGTCTGCGTTGCGTCTTTGCTCTCGTCGCCGAAGGTGTGCGTCGTGAACGTCGAAAGGTCGATGCGTACGAGACCTCGCGATTGCCCGAGGTTGCCCGGTACGATTTCGAGCGTCCCGGCCCCCCCGCTCGTCGATCCCTTGATGTGTTCCTTTATCCCCGGCATGTCGACCTGCGTCTCGCTCTTCGCGTCGATCTGGTAGTGCCAGGCGAGTGCCACCGGATTGCCCGCCGAGGCCGTGAGCGCGCTCGCTGTGGGGCCGACCGAGGCATCGTCCCCTTTCCTGCTGCAGGCGGGACCGAAGCAGAGCGTGGACAAAAGCGCGGCGAAGACGGGGCGGAACATGGTGCGGGGAGCATACGGCCGAAGCTCCTTCTGGTTACCGAGTTCCAGCACTCTGCGGCGTCGGGCCGCACATGATAGGTTCGGGCGCCGATGACACACCCCATCTTCCAGCCCACGCAACTTGGGACGATTGCCCTTCAGAATCGCTTCGTCATGTCGCCGATGACCCGGTGCCGCGCCGGCGAAGGCCACGTGCCCACGGAGCTCGCCGCCACGTACTACGAGCAGCGAGCGAGCGCTGGACTCATCATCACCGAGGGCACGGCCCCGTCCCCGAACGGACAGGGCTACGCTCGCATTCCGGGCCTTTGGAACGACGCTCAGGTGAAGGGCTGGAGCGAGGTCACTCGCCGCGTTCACGCGAAAGGCGCGAAGATTTTCGCGCAGCTCATGCACACCGGCCGCGTGTCGCATCCTCTGAACATGCCCCCGGGGGCTGAAGTTCTCGCGCCTTCGGAAGTGCGGCTCGAGGCCGGCCAGATGTGGACCGACCAAAAGCAAATGCAAGATTACCCGATGCCTAGGGCCATGACGACGGCCGAAGTGGAGGCCGCCGTCCATGAGCATGCCGCTGCCGCTCGCAACGCCCAGCGCGCCGGCTTCGATGGCGTCGAGCTGCATGGGGCAAACGGCTATCTGACGGAGCAGTTTCTCAATCCTCACACCAATCTGCGCACGGATCGCTTTGGCGGAAGCGTCGAAAACCGCACGCGCTTCGCCGTCGAGGCCTTGCGCGCCATGGCCAACGCCATCGGGAAGGAAAAAGTTGGAGTTCGGCTCTCGCCGTACGGCACCGGGAGCGGGATGTCCCCGTACCCAGAAGTCGACGCAACATATGTTTGGCTGGCCGACGAGCTGACCAAGCTCGGAATCGCATACGTCCACGTCGTGGATCATTCGGCGTTGGGCGCGCCCCCCGTACCGGCGGCCATCAAAGCGTCGATCCGCGAACGGTTCAAAGGCTCCTACATCGCCGCCGGCGGCTTCTCCCTTTCCACTGCCGAGAAGGCAATCGACAGCAAGCTGGCCGACCTCGTCGCGTTCGGGCGCCCATTCCTCGCCAACCCGGACCTCGTCGCCCGCTACGCGCATGGTTGGCCGCTGGCGTCGCCCGACATGTCCACCGCCTACAGCGCGGGACCCAAGGGCTACACGGACTATCCCGTGTACGCAGCATAAACGCGCGAGCTTTCGTCCACGGAACGACGGGCACACATCGCGAATCGACGAAGCGAGCCCGACGTCGGACGCGGCGCGCAGCCTCCAAATGAGCGCGCTCCCCTAAAGCCAAAAAAGAACTAGGCCGTAGCCTACGGGGAGGACGGACATGCGTGTACTCATCGCCGACGACGACCCCACCTGCCTTCGCCTCCTGAGTGCGCTTCTCGGCAAGATGGGCCACGAGGCATTGGTCACCCATGACGGCCAGGAAGCGTGGGAGGTGTTTCAAAAGATCCACGTGCCGCTCGTCATCTCCGACTGGCTCATGCCCCGCATGTCGGGGGTCGAGCTTTGCCAGCACATTCGCGCGGCGGCGCGTGAGAACTACAGCTACGTCGTTCTCGTGACCACTCTGTCGAGCGACGAGCACGTGCTGGAGGGGTTTCGCGCGGGCGCCGACGACTACATGACGAAGCCGGTTCGGATCGAAGAATTGGAGAGGCGTATCATCGTCGCAGACCGAACGCGCGCAGGGATGGCCGCGAAGGTCGAAGCAACTCTCCGCAAGGCCGTCGAAACCGTCCAGACCGCGGACGACAAGCCTGGCCCCGCGCTGCTCGAGACGGTTCGGAGCATCGGCAACTTCTACCGTGCGGAGGGTGCCTATACGAAGGCGAGAGCCTTCCTCCGCAGGCAAATTGCCATCGTGACGGTGACCAACGGCGGAGAGGAAGAGCTCGCGAAGCTGCGTCGCGAGCTTCAATCCCTCGCGGGACTCGAAGACGAACCTGTCAGCTGACCGTCCAGCCGGCAGCCCGTACCGCGCCCTTGAATCGTTCGAATTCTTCGATAGCCCGGGCCAGACAATCGCCGACAATCGTCAGTTCGCCCGCCCCCGCCGCTCGCTCCATGTCTCGAGCGACGGCAGAGAGACGATCCGCGGAAACGGTCGTCGCAGCTCCCCGAAGCGAGTGGGCCTGAGCGCGTGCGCCGGCCGCGTTCGCGTCGGCCATGGCCTGATCGAGACGGCCCAGCTGTACAGGCACGTGCCCGACGAACTCCTTCAGAATCTCTTCGGCCAACTGGCGATCTTCCAGCACGCGATCCAGGAACGCGCCTGAATCGAAGACAGCCAGGGCCGGTTCCACCGCCGCGGGCTCCACCTGCACCGGCGGAACCGGAGGACTCGGCGTGGCGAGCCACTTGGTCAACAGGGCCGCAAGTCGCTGCATGTCGATCGGCTTCGAGAGAAAGTCGCTCATGCCGTGACGAATGCAGTTGTCGCGCTCCCCGAGCATCGCGTGGGCCGTAAGCGCGATGATCGGAAGGTCGCCCCCCTTTGACGCACGAATACGGCGCGTCGCCTCGTACCCGTCCATCGTCGGCATTTCACAATCCATCAACACCAAGTCGTACCGGCGTCGATCCATCGCCGCGACCGCCTCGGCGCCGTTCGACACCAAATCGGCGGCGTATCCCAGTTTCTTCAGCTGCATGATAGCCACTGCCTGACTGACTCGATTGTCCTCCGCAACGAGGATTCGTGCGCTCGAAGGCGACTGGGCCACAGTCGCCGCCACACCGACCCTCGCACCGGTCCGATCTACGAACTTAGGGGCCGGTCGAACCTCCACGGGCGAGGAGGCCGCATGGTCGCGAGCTTCGAAGATCGCGGTGAATGAAACCGTGGCCCCTGCCCCATTCGGTGCCGGGATCACGAACCCGATCTCTCCCCCCATCATCTCGACGAGCTGCTTGCTGATGGCCAAGCCGAGACCGGTACCGCCGTATTTTCGTGTCGTCGACGAGTCGGCCTGTACGAACGCCGAGAAGAGAGCCTCGGCTTGTTCCGGTCGTATTCCGATGCCCGTGTCGGAGACGAGGAACCGAACCCTCGCTTTGCCGTCGGCCACGCCGGCGGGCTCGACGCAGAGCGCGACTTCCCCCGTTTCGGTAAACTTGATGGCGTTGGAAAGGAGGTTGTTCAAGACCTGCCTCAGCCGGTTTGGATCGCCGCGGAGAAGCGTCGGAGTGTCGGGCGCCATCCGCAGCGTGAGTGCGAGTCCCTTCGCTCTCGCCTGGAAGCCGAGGATCTCCACTACTTCTTCCGCGCCGACGCGAAGGTCGAAATCTACATTATCGAGCGTGAATTTGCCGGCCTCGATTTTCGAAAGATCCAAAATGTCTTCGATGAGCGCCAGCAGAATCTGTCCGCTCGTCTCGATCATGTCGATCTGCTCTCGTTGCTCCTGCGAGAGCTCGCTCGTCTTGAGCACCTGAGCCATTCCGATGACCCCGTTCAACGGAGTACGGATTTCGTGGCTCATGTTGGCCAGAAGGCGACTCTTCGCCTGATTCGCGGCGTCGGCGGCGCCGCGTGCCCGAACCAGCTCCTCCTCGTTCCTCTTCTGGACCGTGATGTCTTCCGCAATCCACGCGATCCGGATCAATCGGCCGGCGTCGTCGCGAACGGGAAAGGCGCGGTCACGCACCCACTTGTCCCGTCCGTCCGGCGCCCCGATGCGGTACTCCGAGGCAATAGGCTCTCCCGAAGCCTGCCTCTTGGCGAGCGCGCGCGCCCTTTCCTTGTCCTCCGATCTTACGGCCTCCAGCCAACTCATTGGATTGCGGTACAGACTGTCGCGCGACTGCTGCCAGACGTGCTCGCACGCAGGGCTGACGTAGAGGACCTCGGTCCCTTCGGCGTTCGTGATCCGGAACGCGTCGCGGATGTTCTCGGCCAATTGCCGAAACTTCTCTTCGCTCGAACGGAGCTCGTTTTCGGCTCGCTTGCGCTCGCTGATGTCTTCGACCTGGCCGACGAAATGGACGGCCTTGCCGCCGCCGTCCCGTGCCAGCCAGATCCGATTGCGCACCCAGACGACTTGCCCGGAGCGGTGGACATAGCGCTTCTCGATCTCGACGCAGCGCTCCCGGTCGTTGAGCAATCGCTCGAGCGCTGCGGCGGTGTCGTCGGCGTCCTCGGGGAAGGTCATTTGCCGCCAGGAGCGACCGAGGAGCTCGGTCTCGGTGTAACCGAGCATGCGGCAGAGCGTCCCATTCACTTTGAAGAAGCGCCCGTCCTTCGTGGCCAAGGCCATGCCGAAGGGCGCGTTCTCGAAGGCATTCCGGAAGAATTCTTCGGATTGTTCGAGGCCCTGGCCGAGCCCGACGTGGTCGATGGATTCACGCGGCCGCACGGGGGAATGGCTCACGTTTTCTCTGGGGGCAGACCGAGAAGGCGATTGCCCCGAGTCTCGCGAGCAAAGGGCGATGTCGACTCGGAGGCGGGCCGGTGCGCCACTGCATAGGTAGAACGTCCAGGCCCGAGTGCGATTTAATGGCCACCGCCGCGATGCGCCAAATGTCCGAGGTTATTCATGACTCCGAGCCACGACGCCCACCGCTCGCGCCGTCTCGCCTTCGCCTTCACGCACCACCGCGGCGCACATGCGACGCGGTTGGAGAGTCCGCGTGCACACGAGCGCCACGGGACGACCGGCGGACGCCGGAGCCCACCGGACTAAACATCAATGAAATACACCGTTCGGAAATCAGGCTTCACGATTTGGCGTTTGCCATCCACTGTTGAAGGAGCGCCGCTCTTCGTGTCGTGGGCTTGATGCGACGACTCACTACTATCTGGCGGAGCACGCCGTCCCCGTGCCGAGCCCATCCGGCGATTCGAGCCCCCGATTTCGGCTCCCCGTCCTGATCGCCTGAGCGGTGGCGCCTGCAGACGTTTTGGGCGAATATGGGCACATGCCAGAAGCAGCAGTGCGGGGCTCGTCGAGCTCCGGCGTGGAGTCCGGCCCGATATCTTCGCTCATCGAGCGGAGCGCTCACGCAGGCCTGCACCACCTCCTGTCGCTCGTCGCGGCCCAGCCACTCGAGCTCGGAACCATCGTCCACGGATGGCAAGAAGCGGTCGTCGCGTTCGACGAGCGGCGCCGCATCCTGCATGCCAGCCCCGGCGCCGAAGAGTTGTTCGGCTACCATCCCCGCGCGCTCGAGGGCGTTTCGACCGACGTACTCGTGCCCGAGCGCCTACGCCAGCCCGATGCGCCACCCATGGTGCCAATGGCCGACGTCGTGCAAGTGGATCTACCCGGCCTGCGCAGCGACGGCACCGAGCTCTCGGTCGAGTGGGCGTTCGGCTGGGCTCCCGCGCCTTCCGGACCGATCTTCGTAATGACGGTCCGCGATCGCTCGGTCGTGAATCGCGCAATCGAGGCTTTGCAAGCGAGCGAAGAGCGCTTTCGGCTCCTGGTGGACGGATTGCACGACTACGCGATCTTCATGCTCGACCCGACGGGGCGCGTGTCGAGTTGGAACAAAGGCGCCGAGCGCGCCAAGGGGTGGCACGCAGACGAGGTTCTGGGCGCTCCCTACGAAATATTCTTCACCTCAGAGGATCGCGCCGCCGGCGTCCCTCGGCAATTGCTCGCGAGCGCGCTCCGGGACGGAAACTGTGAACTCGTTACGTTGCGCGCTCGCAAGGACGGTACTCATTTTCCCGCAAGCGTGCACCTGACTGCGCTCCGGTCGACGACGGGAGAGCTTCGCGGCTTCGCTCAGATTACGCGGGATCTAACGGCAAGTCGCAAGGCCGAGGAACTCGAGCGGCGTCTCAGCGCCGAGCGAGCCGGGCGCGAAGCAGCCGAAGCTGCCGAGCAGCGGGTGCGCGCGAGCGAGGAACGGCTGCGCCAGTTGCAGCGAGTTACCGCCGCGCTGTCGGAGGCTGCGACGCCCTCCGAAGTCGCATCGGTCGTGCTCGTGCAGGCATTGCACGCACTCGAAGCAGACGCCGGCGCCGTCTACGCGTTGTCGGCCGACGGCACGGCGCTCGAACTCCTCGACCAGCGCGATCACCCCGAGGAAGCGCTGTCCGGGTTCGTGACGATCCCGCTCGGGCTGCGGTCGCCGCTCACGGACGCGGCCCGCGAGAGGACGCCGCGCTTCTACGAGACCTTCGAAGCGTGCGCCGGCCTATATCCACACCTGCGCGAGGCCATCGGCGCGGGACGGTTCGAGGCGTCCGCCGCGTTACCGATCCTGACGCACGGCGCACTCCTGGGAGTGCTGGGAATTCGCTTTCGCAAAGCGCGAGCCTTCGATGCCAGCGATCGGTCGCTGCTGCTGACTCTAAGCGAATTGTGCGCACAGGCCCTCGATCGAGCCCGTTTGTTCGCCGCCGAGAGGAAGGCGCGCTCGGAGGCGGAAGCCGCCAGCCGGGCGAAGGACGAGTTCCTTGCGATGCTCAGCCACGAGCTCCGTAATCCTCTCGCCCCGATCGTTTCCGCGTTGCAGTTGATGAAGTTGCGGAACGCAGACGTGTTCCAAACCGAGAGGAACGCCATCGAGCGACAGACGACCCACTTGGTGCGCCTGGTCGAAGACTTGCTCGACATCTCCAGGATCACGGAAGGAAAAGTTGCCCTCAAGAAAGAATACGTCGAGCTCGCGGAAGTCGTAGGCCGCGCGGTCGAGCTTTCGAGCCCCCTCCTCGAGCGACGGAGACACCACCTCGCCGTGATGGTGCCCAGCCGGGGCCTCGCGCTCCACGGCGATCCCACACGGCTCGCACAGATCGTTTCGAACCTCCTCACGAACTCCGCCAAGTATACCCCACCAGGAGGGCACATCGAGGTCGCCGCCCGCGGAGATCAGGAGCGCGTCGTGCTCACCGTGCGAGACGACGGGGCGGGCATCGCCGCGGCAACGCTGCCGCATGTCTTCGATTTGTTCGCGCAAGAGCGGCAGAGCATCGATCGCTCGCAGGGAGGGCTCGGTCTCGGACTCGCAATCGCCAAGAGCCTCGTAGCGATGCACGACGGGACCATCTCCGCGTTCAGCGAAGGCCCGGGAAAGGGCAGCACATTTACGGTGGACTTGCCCGCAGCGCCCACGCTCGACGCAGCCTCCCATTCGGAGCGCCGGCTCGGACCGCAGGACGGCTCCGAAGCGGGACGCCGGGTTCTCGTGGTGGACGATAACCCCGACGCCGCCGAGCTGCTCGCCGAGGTATTGCGCAAGACCGGACACGTAGCCGCGATCGCCCACGACGGCCCGGGTGCACTGCGCCTCGCCGGCTCGTTCCGGCCGGAAATTGCGCTCCTGGACATCGGCCTGCCCGTGATGGACGGCTACGAGCTGGCTCGCAGGCTCCGCGATCAAGTGGGCGCTGTGCGACTTATCGCCGTCACCGGCTACGGACAGCCCGCCGATCGCGAGCGCGTTCACGTAGCCGGGTTCGAGGCCCACATCGTGAAGCCGGTGGACCTGGTCGCGCTGCAAGCTGCACTCGGATGAAACGCGCGCGTCTCCGCGCGCAATGAATCCGGCGACCCGCTCCGTTCACCCGATATGTGCGCAGGAGGGTGGGGAAGCATGCGGCGATCGCGCCGATGCCCGCCGACGAGCGTATTCGCGCGGGGGGGGATTGGGGCCACGTTCTCATGGCGGCTGGAGCGCGGCCGTTTATAGTGATGTAGCTGCCGGCGCGTGGAACCCCAGAGGGCGACCACCGCACGGTCGCCGCGGGGAAGGTGGAGTGAGTATCGGTAACAAGTCGGTCCCTGTGTCCGCTCCGCCTCCGTCTCGCTCGGGTATCGCAGGACTCGAGGAAGATCTCGACCAGACGGAAGCACTCCAGTTTCGTGGTCGCTCATTGCCGTATGTCCGCGCCGCCAGACACCTTCGCGGGATCGTCTCGGGCCCAGACCGAATCACGTCCGTCGCGGCCGCGCTCGAGCGAGTCTGGGCCCAGCGCGAGTTTCACACGTATTTCAGTCGGCCTTTCCTGCTTCTCGCGGCGCTGCGCGCCGAAGCGCTGGCCTCGGCGGACCACCCTCTCGCGCGCGGGTTTGCCAGCCGCGATCCCGACACGTCCGCGGTGACGCGCGAAGCCCTCGTTGCCGCCCTCTCTCCGGAGTACATAGGCGTCTGGGTCGCCCTGGCCACGCGTTCGCCGCAGACCAACGACGTCTCGCGCGCCGTTGTGTGGAAGTGGCCCGCCGAACTCGCCGGCTTGAGCCGGCGGACGCGGCCGCTGGCGCTCGTCGACGTCGGAGCCTCGGGCGGTCTCAACCTCATCGGCGACCGACTCAACGACGGCTGGACGGACGGCAGCGGAGTCCCGCTGCGCGTCGTCTCCGACGTCGACGTGTGCCTTCGACTCGGATTCGACCTTCGACCCCTCGACTTCCTCGCCGAGGAAGACGTCGCCTGGGGCCGTGCGTGCATATGGCCAGGCGCCGCCGAGCGCGCCGCACGGTTCGAACGAGCGGTGGAGGAGTGGCGAAAGGGTTCCGAGCTCAAAGCCAAGCCGATCGTCCACAAGCTCAACGCAGCGATCGTCCCGGGTCGGCTGCCCGACATCCTCGCCAAAGTCCCCGAAACGGGAGTCCTATTCGTGTATCAGACACTGATCGCCGAGTACATGGAGCGTGCGAAGCGCAAACAGTACGAAGACGGCATGCGACGATGGCTCGCACCCCTTCCTCCCCGGAGAGCCGTGTGGGTCGAAGCCGAGTCGGCGCCCGACCGCCCGTCGGGGACCGTAGGAATCGACGCGCACGTCCCGGACGGTTCGGGAGGAATCCGGACGATCAACCTCGGGTGGACGAGCGTACACCCGACCAGCGTTCACGGGCGCCTCGCCGGCGCACGAGAGTTTACCGAATATTTTGCGACCACCTAAGGACGGATTCGACGACTCTTCCCCGCGAAGAGGTCCTCTAGCGCGACGACGCGTCCTTCGTGCCCGGGTCGTTGCCTTGGTCCTCCTTCGACTCCTCGGCCGTCTTGCCGTTGTCATGAACGATGACTCGCGTCCCCGGGTTCGCGTCGGTGGCCCGCACGCCGTGCCAGCCGTCCGGCAATTTCGGACCCACCCAGCCGAATAGCTCGTGGGCATCGTGGGGCGTCATGTTCACGCAGCCGTGGCTCCGCTCGTGGCCGAACCGCGAGTGCCAGAACGCGCCGTGGAGCGCCGTGCTCCCGTCGAAGTACATGATCCACGGAACGTCCTCGATCGAGTATGGACCGTCGGTCGCCGTGTCGTTGTCCATGGTCGCCGAGATGTGCTTCTCGCGGACGCGGAACTCACCGGGCCGAGTGCGGTGATCCTTGACGGGGTCGTCGTCGCGCCGGCCGCTCGAAATGATCGTCGCGAATACCGGGCGTTCCCCCTCGAAAGCGACGAGGCTCTGAAGCCCTAGGTTCACGTCGATCCACCTCTCGCCGCGCGCGAGATTCTTCGGGGGAGCCGCCGGGTTCGTCACCGTTCCGTCCATAGCGCGCATCCACCACCCCTCGGCCGTCTCCCAGTAGGTCTTGTCGTCGACGACCTGTTTATTGCCCGTCAACTGCACGATTGCGAAGCGGTCGACGTGCTCGTGGCGGTGGACCTTCGCGCCGTCGAACGTGTACTTCCACTGGTGGGGGTTGGTGATCCAACCGAGCGGCAGATGGCGCGTCTCCCCTGGCGCGTCGAGCCACACACCTTCGAACTCGACCTTCGGATCGTGCACCAAGACATGGTCCTTCGCGACGAACATCCCCCGGGTCGTCCTCCAGAAACTGCCCGCGAAGGCGTGAACCTCCTTGTCGAGCCCGAGGTAGAAGCCCTTGACCATTCGCTGCACGATGAGCGACGTCTCGCCCTTCAGATCGTCCATCGAAATTTGCGATCGCCCTTTGTGCGCGAGGTACCAGGCGGTGTCGCCGTCTTCACGCGAGCCCCCCGATTCGCGCGCGCCCTCGTCACCCTCCTTCTTGCGGTAGGCTCTGCCGACCGCGAGGCCGCGTTCGTACTCTTTGCGCTCCCGGCGAAGCGGCGGGCGGCGGTAGAGGGGGGCGCCGTCGACCAGGTTCAGGCCGTAGTCGTAGGGTAGCGGACCGGCCATGTTGGGCGCACGAGGCGCGACAGCGAGCTCCTTGTCGTCCGGATCGAGAGTGGCATCCTTACCGCACACGAACCCGCCAGTCCCGACCGCGCTGCCCGGAGCTGCAAGCAACTCGTACCAGCCTTGCGGACAGTTCGCTTTCTTCATCACGTGCGGTCGGACCGCGACCGTGTCGCCCTTGCGCAGGTAGCCGAGCCGCACCGCCATCTTGCGCTCGTCGCTCGCTTTGGACGGGTCGCGCGGCGCCCATTCCGGCACATTCATGATCGGAGTGATCAGTGCGAGCGCGTGCAGGATTGGACTTGCCCCACCGTCGCCGCTTCCTCCGTCGGGAAGCGCGATGGCCACGAACTCCCCGCCCCCGTCCTCCCACGGCGCCCTCCCGGCATCCGTGTTTGCGTCGGCTGACTTCTTCCTGCATGCGCCGAGGACCATGGCGCCGACGGCCAGCATCGCGAGCGCCGCGCGCGGCGAGGGCCAACGGTAGGCGGAAGCCCGAGCGTCCATGCGACGAGCAGATTCTTGTCTCACTTCCCCCCTGCGTAGCAAATGCGTCCGCGTGGGGGCGAAAATGGGCGCGGGCGGCCCGGCGGCGCCTTCGCGGCCCTTCTGCGTGGAGCACGCCTTCGCGAGACGACCTCAGGCCGGCGCGATGCGCTTGCTCAAGGGGATACGTGCGTGCTGCTCGAACCCCAAGGCCGCGTAGAAGGCGCGCGCCGCGGCGTTCCCTCGCCCGACTTGGAGTTCGAGGGTGCCGATGCCTCTTTGGCGCAACAGGCCCTCTGCGAACCGCAGCGCGGCCGCGCCCGCACCTCGTCGGCGGTGCTCCGGAGCGACGTAGAGCTCCGTCACGGTCGCCTGCCTACCGCCGAACTCAAGGTCGAACCCGTACGTCAGAACGAAATACCCGACGACGGCCTCCGCGGTCGACACGAGCCACGCACCGCCAATCGATGCATCCGCGAGGAGTTCGCCCAAGCCCCGGCGAACCGCCTTCGCATCGAATGCGATGCCGTCGTGCTCGTAGTACGCGCGGACAAATCCGAGCACCGTTTCGAGGTCAGTGCGTTGGGCCTGCTGTATCTGGAAGGTCGTCATCGGATCGTTCGCTCGGTCCCCTTCGATGCCATCGGCTGGAATCTGGAGCCGCCCAGCTCGGCTGCGATCGTCCCCCTAGGAGGCCCAGCGGCTCGAAAGCCCGCCTAGCCACATGCATCCATCCGGCTATCGCGAGCTGCCCTATTCACATAGTCGTTCGCTATCGTCCGAATCGAATTCAACCTGAATGGCTTTTCGACCGAAACGTTCACGACATCCTCGAGGAACGCGCGCGAACGCTCGGAAAACGCACCCCCGGTCATGAATACGATGCGCCGAGCCGTCTCCGGAGCGGACGACATGAGTGATTGATGAAAATCCATCCCCGACAGATTGGGCATCATCAGGTCGCAGAAGATGACGTCGTAAATCTCGCCCCGAGAGATTCGAACAAGCGCTCGACTCGCATCGGTTTCGACGACGACGTCGTGTTCGGATCCGAGCATCCGGACGATGGCTTCCCCGATGGCCCGTTCGTCGTCGACGACGAGCACCTTACCCAGACGCGACGGAGGCTGAGACGGCCGCTCGGCGACCTTCTTGTGGATGCCGCTGCTGCGAGCCGGAGGCAAAGCCACCCGAAACGTCGACCCATTGCCTAGAGCGCTCTCGACGGTGATCTCACCGCCCCACGACGCGATGACGTTGTGGCAGATGGCGAGGCCGAGGCCCGTCCCGTCGCCGACGGGCTTGGTCGTGAAGAACGCGTCGAAAATGTTGGGCAGAACCTCTGCAGGGATCCCGGGCCCCGAATCGTGAACTTCGATGACGGCGCGCCCAGAGGCGTCGACCATCGTCCGAATCCGAATCTCATTGAGCTCGGCCCGGCCTTCGCCGATGGCTTGCGCCGCGTTCACGATGAGGTTCGTAAGGACCTGGGTGAGTTGTCCGGGGCGCCCTTCAACGAAGGGGGTCGTACCGTACTCCTTGCGCAGTCGAGCATGATGCCGAATCGTGCTTGCGGTCATCTTGATCGCCGTTTCGATCACATCGGGCAGGTCGAAAAGCTCCGTGGAAGCGGTATCCGACCGGGAGAATGGCCTCAAGTCGTCGACGAGCGCCCTCATCTTTTCATTGCCGACGCTCGCGTCACGAAGTGCAAGGGAGATTGATTCGAGCCGTTCGATACTCCACTGGACCGTCGGCCCGTCAGCTGGTCCCCGCCCCGATGCGCGAAGTTCGTCGAGCACCTTTTTTAGCTCCTCCACGGAGAAGGCGACATTGGCAATGACGTAGGAAAGAGGGTTATTAATTTCGTGGCCCACACCCGCGACCATCATTCCAATCGACGCAAGTCGCTCTGTCTGCGCCAACCGCTGTTCGAGCTTCCGACGTTCGGTCACGTCTCGAAAGACGATGACTGCGCCGACGATCTCGCTGTCGTCGTCCACGATTGACGATATGCTATCCTCGATGAAGAAACTGGAGCCGTTTCGGTCGACGAGAGACGTGTTGACCGGAAGCTGGACATGGGCTTTGGTGGCCAGCGCCGTCCAAAGGGGATTGTCGACATGCTTCCCCGTTGGACTGACGAGGCGAAGTACATCGTCGATGTTGCTTCCGAGGGCGTCGTCGCCAAAGTAGCCGGTCAGCGCTTCTGCGACCTGATTCATGAACGTGACAGCGCCGTGCACGTCGGTTGCGATTACGGCATCGCCAATGGACCGCAGGGCTATCTCGAACCAGCGCTCGGAAAGCCTGAGCTTGGACTCCAGCTCTGCGGCGGGCGGAAAAGAGCTGACTGACCTTCGGAGCATTCTGATTCCCCCTTCGTTCTCAGAGACCCTCGGCGGATCCCCCCCAGCAGGACCGGGCCGCGCGTCGAGACCAGCAAATTGCGTACCGTGGTGGCCAGGACGGTATTTGTGAGGCTTCTTGGACCGGCAATCACGATCAACGGTTCCCACGCCCCCGTTTTTGCGTTTAGCCAAAGCGGCGGTTGGTAATTTGCTTCGTATCGCGCGCGGCCTTCCTCTGGGGAGGAGACCGTGCAAGCAAGCGCTGTTTTAACAAGGCGTCCGTCCAGCCGGAACGGCCTCGCTCGGCTCCATCCAGACGAACGCGACGACCAGCCCCGTCGCCAACCCGATCGGCTACGCAAAAGGCGATGCGCCGATCAAGAGCAGCCTGGTCGACCCCGGGGCGCGTCATACCGACGTTGCGCGTATCTCCGACGTTGCGCGGAAAGTGCCGGGCATTAAGTTGCTCGCAATGAACTACGCAAGCCCCCGACCGCTCGCCCAGCCCCGCGAGAGCTCGAGCGACGCTCTCTGGGTCACGTACCGATGGATGACGTTGGGCTTGGCGACTACCGGGCTCGTCGCGCTGGCGATCGCGCATTCGCCAAGAGCGATCGACTTCTTGGGCGCAAACCCCATTTTGCTTTACGGCCTGCTCTTTGGGCAGCTCGGCCTGGTCTTTGGATTAAGCGCGATGGCGACTCGCATTGGCACCGGGGTCGCGAGCCTCCTTTTCTTCGCGTACGCGGGCCTCACGGGCGTCACGTTTTCGACGCTATTCCTCGTGTATACGGCGTCTTCGATCGCCACGACATTCTTCGTCACCGCTGGAGCATTTGCTGGACTCTCGGTGTTCGGTACGGTCACGAAGCGCGATTTGAGCGCGATCGGGCGCTTCGGGTTCTTCGCGCTGATCGGGATCATCCTCGCCTCGCTTGCAAACATGTTCCTTCGAAGCGGCGGTCTCGATTGGATCATTTCGGTCGTGGGCGTGGTGCTGTTCGCCGGACTGACGGCCTACGACACGCAGCGCTTGAAGGACCTCTTCGAGCGTGGCGAAACGAGCGCCAACTTGCCGCTCGTCGGAGCCCTCACGCTCTACCTGGACTTCATCAACATGTTCCTTTTCCTGCTCCGGTTCGTCGGCAACCGAAGGCGCGATTGACCAAGGATCGCCGAGGGCGCCGCAGGCTGGAGAAATGCTCGGACGCGCAGGACAAACCGACGCACGCCACGAAGCAAGCTGACCTCTCCTCGCTCGCGAGCGATGCCGGGCGAGCGGGCAGCGGCCTTTTTTGGTGTCGTCGAAAACAGAGAAGGCCAGGGCGATTCGCCCCGGCCTCCTGTTTAGTGCCGCCAGTAATCTGCGTGCATCCGACGCAGGGTCAGCGTCTGGCGTGAGGTGCACCGAGGCCCGGAAGGACCTGCGTGCCCTCAATCTGGACCGCCGTCAGCGCGTTCGGGTTGAGCCCGAGGAGGGCGAGGATCGTCGGTGCGACCTGGGTGGTCTCGACGGAGGCCGACTCGACCTGAACCGGTATGCCCGGGCCGCTGACAACCATCAGGACATGTCGGTCGCCGGTGTTCATGCCGCCGTGCTCGGCGAGCTTTGTCGGCCCCGAGTAGACGATGCCCACCTGGACCTCGCCGAAGACGTCCGGGTAGTGGCCGTTGTCGACCGAGACGCCGAAGAAGTTGGCGGCTTCAGCGCCGGCCCAGATGCGGGCGAGGCCCGAGTGCTCGACGGTGACGGGGTTCAGGTTGACGTCGAACCCCTGAGCCGTGTGGTTCCACAGGTAGCTCTTGACGAAGTCGCAGGCGGCCTGCGAGTTGTCCGATAGGTAGGACTGCCAGAGGTCGTCGTCGGTTCCGGCAACGATCAGGCTCGTGTTGCTCGGGTGCGCCTGCGCCCAGGCGGCGTTGATCGCGCTGATGACCGGGCCGTCCTTGACGGTGCGGAGTTCGTTCGGATCCAGCGGCGACTGGCCGTGCTTTGCCGTGACGATGATCGTCGTCGAGCCCGCGAGGCCGTGCTTGTGGATCGCAGAAACCATGCGGCCAAGTTGAGCGTCGACGTAGTCGAGCGCGCTCGAGAGCACGGGGCCGGGAACGAGCTGACCGTGGACCCGCTGGTAACCACCTGCCTCCGGAGCGCTGGTCGTGTAATTCCCGTTCGCGTCCGGACCGATCAACGTCGTCGGAGTCGAGCGGATCTTCTCCGCGACCGACACGGTCTGGAAGTTCATGCCGAAGATCGCCGGGGTGCCGACGTGGGTCTTGCCCGAATGGTCGAGACCGTCGATCTCATTCAGGATGGCCTGGACCTTGTAGCCGTCGTACTGCTTGGTGGCGGCGTCGATGTGCGCCCAGTCGTCGTCCTGCGGGTAAGGGACACCGTTCGGCATGACGGCCTGCGAGTCGATCTCTGGCGAGAAGAGGTCGTCGATGCTCTGGCCGTTCGAGCCCGGACCGTTGAACGACGCGTAGACCTCGTGCTTGTCAGACCAAGCGGTGCGCAGACCGGCGTTGTGGATGACCTGGAAGATCGTGTTGTCGCCGAGGTAGTCCCACGGGGTGATCGGCTTGCAGGTCTTCGGGTCTACTGGGAACGTGCCCGCGTTGAGCGACGTCTCCGGGTCGAACTTCAGGTCCATGATCGCGGCCGGGTTGGTGTCAACGCCGTTGGCGAAGATCGAACCGTTCTCGTCGAACGACGGGAAGGTGCCGTTCGCGGGGTCGATGAAGTCGGGGACGTTCGCCAGCGCGTCATCCGGCGAGTCATAGATGACGTCACCGCCGGTGGCCGGCTGGCCCGGAGTGCAGGCAGCGCCCGCCTCGTCGACCTTGTGGCTGTACTCGACGTCGTAGAAGACGCCGGTCGATTTGGGGTTACCGCCGGTCATCAGCGCGGTGCCACCCGGGTCGGAGTCCGACGGGTTCGAGGTCGCCGCATTGGTGTACTCGCTGCCGGAGCGAACCAACTTCGCGAACGTCGAATTCGGATGGTTGGCGACGTACCAGTCAAGGTCACTCTGGTGCATGCCATCGACCGAGATCAGCAGCACGCGCTCGTTGTCATCGCGCCTGTGGTCGTCGTCGCCCGAGTTGGCTCCCAGCTCGGCCTGCGCGGCAAGCTGGGCCTGCGCGGTGACCCCGGTGCTCTCGCTCGGCGACCCGGTGTCGGTGTTCGCTGCACACGCCGACAGAATGCACAGCGGCAACAGCGGCAAAGCGCTTCGAATGCTCATTGGTAATTTCTCGCCTTCCTGCATCCGGGTCGATAAGCCGGTGCGGAGGGCCGTTTACCACCACCTCCGCTCGCTTCTGTGGCGATGTCGCGAACTCGTGGTCTCAGTTCGTGCACGCGCTTCTCCGTTTCGTGACGTCACGCGCTGCCCGACCCCGAACGCGTGCATCGGGCCATCCGCCGCTGAGCAAGAGTCCGGCATCATCGCCCACTACCCCGTGCGCCAGGAGCGCGCACTGGCGAGGCGCACGTACTGAATCGGCATCCGGTGCGCTCGAACTCCCTGGAGCAAACCATGGAACTGCGTACGCGGCAGGCGGCCCTTCGCCGTGGGGGCGGAGAACTCGCCCTTTCGCCCAACGAGCACGAGGCGAAGGTTCTACGAGGGAGGCGTCGGCGCCGGTGCCGCGCCTTCGGCTGGACGACTTCGCTCTGAAGGTCGGTGGCGGGCGACTTCGTCGCCGTATCCGTGGGGAATGGCTTCACCTGCGCCCTGACCGCGAGCGGCGCGGTCCAATGCTGGGGTCAGAGCGCGATCGCTTCGAGCGCGTACCCGGTGACCGTTCCTGGTCTCGAGAGCGGCGCCACCGCCATATCCGCGGGAAACCTCTACGCCTGCGCCCTGACCACGAACGGCGCGGTCCAGTGCTGGGGTTACAGCCAAACCACTGCCAGCGTGTCCCCGGCGACTGTTGTTCCTGGTCTCGAGAGCGGCGTCGGTCGCTGGCATCGAGTGTCTCTGGAACCTGCGCACGATTTACTTCGAAGCGTACTTCGTGGACCTCACGCCGCTTTCCGGCCTTCCGAACCTCACGGTGCTCAGTTTGCTCGAAGCGCGCGAGACCAACGTTCCGCGCCTACCTCAGGTGACGGAATTTCGTGGGGACCTTCATTCGAATATAGCGGATGTGTTGTCGGCACTTCCTTCATTGAGGGTGCTCGATCTACCGATGGGACTCGCCGACCTCTCGACTGCACCGGCCCGAGCGGCGCTCTCGGCCTTGACCCAGTCTGACGACACTCTCCGTTTCAGGCGCGGGGCTCACCGACACGGCTCCCCTCGCGCCCCTGAGCCTTCTGACGGACGTCGATCTCAGCCTGAATCAGATTCAAGACATCTCGTCGTTGTCGGCACTTGCGAACCTCCGGAGTCTCGACCTGAGTGGCAATCAGGTGGCGGACCTGTCTCCCTTGGTCGCCAACGTCGCCCTCGGCTACGGGACCGGCATCGTGATCGAGGGCAACCCGATCGACTGCACGGCGCAGGCGCAGAACCTCGCGACGCTGAGGGCGCGCGGTGTCACCTTGACCACGGACTGCTCGTAGGGAACGTCTCGCCCGCGTACAGCAGGCGGTCGAAGCCAGGACAGCCAGGGTGGCTAGAAATCAGTCAGGGGGGTGGGTGGAATATTTGTAACCACTACCTGGACGCGGACAGGTGGTTTCGCGAGGTTCCACGCTGCCGTTCTTGCTGACCGTAGACGAAGCGGCGGCCCGGCGCGGCAAGAAGCCATCGGTCTACTCAACACGCGTCTACTCAACACGCGCGGCGGGGGGGCGCGCACTTTCGGCGAGATTTTTGAAGAGACTGTCGAGACGAAGACTTCCGATTCTGCAACCACGCGGAGTCATTCGTAAAAACTAGTCGGGGCGAGAGGGATCGAGACCGGGCTCTCCTAACTGGCGGCAATTGCACGCGAAGCCGCGAAACCACGAGAGATTCGGCTCAGACCCGCGCAACGCGGTGCAACGTGGCGGACGGCGGAGTGACGGTGAGCTGGGACACTGGTGGGACACGACGCTTGCAGCATACACGCGACTAGCGAGCTGAGGCCCCATGGACTGCGGTCTCCGGGCGCCGGGTTTGCGCGCGGAGCTCGACGCCGGTTCGGGCGCCGGGGCTGACCACCGGCGGCAGGGCGCCGGGCAACCCCTGTCCGAGGAGGCTGATTCTTCCCTGAAATGCCGGTGGAAACGGTGGCACCGTCTGTTTACGGGAACATGCCATCGAACTGCTGACCTAGGAGTTCCGCGAACCGAAGCAGGCGTGGGGCGAGGCCTCGTCTGGAGTCGCCGAGGGCTCGGGCGACATGCAGGTCGCGCGCCGGCCACTGGATGTCTCCGTGCGCATTCTCCCACGGGTATTCGAGCTGGGGGCCCTCGGGAGGGGCGAGCTGTGGGTGCGCCGTCTCGAGCGCGACAATCACCCAGAGCACATCTTCCCAGACCTTCGCCCCGCCAAGAGCGGCAAACATGGTCTTCTGCCGCCGCAGGGACTGCAGCATGCGTGAGGCGGCCTTGTGGCTCGTGGTTACGGTCGCACGCGGTACGGAACGCTGACGCAGAAGAGCTGCCTTCGCGTACTTCTCAAACACCATCTGCCAAAGCA
>JBAULD010000616.1:0-8123 GCA_049578005.1 Polyangiaceae bacterium | reverse complement strand
CGACAACGTCGAGCAATTCGCGGCACTCGCCACTCGCCTGGAGCGTGCGCGCGCCATGATCCATTCCCTGCTCGTCGACGAGGTCGACTTTGGCGACGAATCCGCGCAAAGAGGCAGGGGCCATGCTGGCGACGATCGTTTTTCTCGCCCACGCGAAGAACGGGTCATAACCAACCCGAGCCGCCACTGCAGCGCGCATCGCTTCTTCGTCAGGGCAGGACTCCGCGCCGCGTGCCCGCGAGTAGACGAGTCGCGCCGAAGGGGTCGACTGCGCTGGAAGGCTCCAAAGGGCGCACGCCGCGGCAACCGCGATCGGGATTCCTGTTCGCACTCGCCGCCATTATCCCGATCGACGACCACGACGTCACGAATGTGACCGAGCATCTCCGCTTCCACCCCATATTGCCGTGCCAGTCCGTCATTTTTTCAGCGGCCTGCACACGTGCTTCGCGCATGGCATCATCGCTCACTACTCGGTGAATCTCCCGGCAGCTGCGACGCTCAGGCGAGCGTCCCCGCCATCGGTCGAGCCTGAAGCCGCGTAGGCGCGCACCCTCGTTGGCAGGGCGCAGCAGTCACCTAATCGCGGCGGCCAAGAAGCGGAAAAAAGCAGGCAAAGCGCCCAAGGCCCTGAGCCGGCGCCACGATTTTCCTTGGACGATTGACCACTTAGCTACCGGTCGGCGTCAAAGCCACTCGAAATGACACGGGTTTTGTGTAATCGAATCGATGACTTGAACACCCCATGACGCCGGCTCTTTATCTTGCACTTCGCTTTTCGCTCCGGGGTGTTGCCTTTCCCGTGCAGCGCTTTTGTACTCATCACAGTACTGCCGGAGCGCACCACATAGTGATCGAGTGGGCGCTCTTGCGGTAACGCACTGCGCGCACGAGCGAACGCTGCGGCGGGAATCGTTGCCACCGCGTGCCGGCCCATCGCGATACCGCGATAGCAAGCGGCAGGTTGGGACCGAAGCTACGCGCCATGCTGACCAAAGGGCTACTCTTGGGGCGCCATTGCAGCGTGGCTAGGCGAGTAGGGGGCTGTCAGCCCGTGAGTCGGTCCTTCAGGGATATCTACGATCCTCTCGCCTGCCGCCGTAGGTGCCTTCGGGCGAACTCGCAGAGGCCGCAAAAAAGGCGACGTCAACGAGCCATCCATGAGCATTTCGGCGTCGCTGCGACGAGCACGCCCACTGGTAATGGCGACGTCACCCGTCAAAGCGCGAGGCGCCCGCCACGAAGCTTGCTGCCAAAGAAGCGGTCGGGCGGCCGGTGGAGCACGGCGCGACGCGCTCGAGTTCGCTGTGCGTCCGGACTCTGAGGCACTATAAAGTCGCTCTCTGGAGGACCTGCGCGACTGGCGCGCGTTTCACCCGCACGGCCGTGAAGTGGTGCTCATTGGCGCGCATGTCTCGTCATCCCCGTTGGGCTCCGGATCCCAAGGCGGAGACGCCCAACGAACATCTGCAGCCGGTATCGGAGGCGAACATTCATGGACAGTAAGAGGGCAGAGACCCAACACGTGAGTCGGATCGTATCGATTGGCGGCAGCAAGGGCGGCGTTGGCAAGTCGATGACGACGATGGCGGCGCTCGACTACCACTTGGCGGAGGGCACGAGCGTCGACCTTGGTAGACTGCGACGATGCCAACCCCGATGCGCATCGCGCGTACCGGGACCTGGTACCCATCGAGCGGACCGATCTAGCCCTCCGGACGGAGGTCGAGACTCGACCGATGGCTGCCTAGCGCGCCCTTTTCTGTCAGGTGTGCGAACTCGCACGGCGAGCCGCACGTATTGAATCGGCATCCGGTGCGCCCGAACTCCCTGGAGCAAAGCATGGAGCTGCGTACGCGGCAGGCGGCCCTTCGGCGTGGCGCGGCGGACTCGCTTTTCGCCATCGAGCACGAGGCGAACCCTACGTCGAACAGCAGCGATTTGTACGGTGGCAGTATCGGCGGATTTTTGCGCCTTCCGTTTTTGACGAATACGCGGCCGCTGTCTCGCTCGGCTCTGCGTTCCGGCTAGGCTTTGTGCGTGGAATGGGGAGAGCCTCGATGAAGCAGATCCTTCGCGCTGCGTCCGTGGGGTTCGTCGCGCTCGTCGCGACAGCGGCTTGCGGTCGGGTGGACGAGTACGCTCCGAGAGGCGTCGCCGGCGGATCCGCCCACGAGGGAGGCGTCGCGCTCGACGCCGGTCCCCCGCCAGCGGCAGGCACAGGCGCGCTCGACGCCAGTCCCCCGCCAGCGGCAGGCGCAGGCGTGTTCGGCTGCCCGGGCGTTGGCGACGCGGCGGCGACCGTGGCCAGCCACTTCGTCGCCGTGTCCATCGGGAATTACTTCACCTGCGCCCTCACCGCGAGCGGCGCGGTCCAGTGCTGGGGTTCCAGCCCAGTCGCTTCCAGCGCGTACCCGGTGACCGTTCCTGGTCTCGAGAGCGGCGTCACGGCCATATCCGCGGGGAACCGTTACGCATGCGCCCTGACCGCGAACGGCGCGGTCCAGTGCTGGGGTTTGAGCCAAGATACTGGCAGCGTGACCCCAGTGACTGTTGTTCTCGGTCTCGAGAGCGGCATCGTCGCTGTCTCAGTCGGAAGCACCGCACTCCCAGGGCATCCCTCCTCTGCCTGCGCACTCACAGCCGGCGGCGCGGTTCAGTGCTGGGGCGACAACACCTACGGTCAACTCGGCAACGGCTCCAGCGGATTTTCTTCGAACGGCACGGGGGTTACGTCCTACCCGTCAGAGATAGTGCCCGTGCCTGTCACGGGGCTCGGTAGCGGCGTGACGGCCGTGTCCGTGGGTGGCGTCGATGCATGTGCCGTCACCGCGGGCGGCGCAGTCCAGTGCTGGGGCGACAACACGTATGGTCAACTCGGAGTCGATCCGATGGCGCTCGCGTTCAGCGCGGTGCCGGTGACGGTTCCTGGTCTTACGTCGGGCGTCACCGCCGTGTCCGTTGGAGACGGTGCGGCCTGCGCGCTCACCGCAGATGGCCAGGTCACGTGCTGGGGAAACGCTTGGGGCTTCGTTTCTCAGGTGGCCGGACCGTGGGGGCCCGTGCCTGTCGCGGGCCTGTCGGGCGGCGTCACGGCGGTGTCCGTGACGGGAAACGACGGCTGCGCGCTCACCGCGGACAATGGGGTCATGTGCTGGGGCGACGATGTCTCGCTGGGCAACGTGTATCCACCGATGACCGTCGCGGGGCTCGAGAGCCGCGCGACCGCAATCACCGTGGGGTCTGACAATCCCGTCGGCGCCTGCGCAGTGCTGGGTAACGGAGGGGTCGAGTGCTGGGGCGGACGCTACCACAGCTCCGTTCCTAAGCCGTTCGGCCTCGCGTGCGCGTACGAGAATGTGGATGCCGGAGGCAACTCCCCCAACTCCGCGGATTCTTCCACGACGGGATGCGCCGACCCCCTGACGTTCGCGGATCCGTACGTCGAGGCCAACGTGCGCGGAGCCATCGGCGTGCCGAGCGGACCGATCCATCCGGCCGACGTAGCTGGTCTCACCGACTTGTTAATGCCCGAGCCCGCCGGCACCCCGGTGGATCCTCCCCCGGGCTACGTCGGTCCCGTCGCGTCGCTCGCTGGCATTGAGTGTCTTTGGAACCTGCGCACGATTTACTTCGAAGCGTACTTCGTGGACCTCACGCCGCTTTCAGGCCTTCCGAACCTCGCAGTGCTCAGTTTGCTGGAAGCGTGCGAGACCACCGTTCCCCACCTACCTCACGTGATGGAGTTTTGGGCGGACCTTCATTCGAATACCGCGGACGTGTTGGCTGCGCTTCCTTCATTGAGGGTGCTTAGGGTGTGGCGCGGCGACCTGTCGACCGATGAGGCCAGAGCTGCACTCTCCGCAATGACCGGTCTGGCGACGCTCTCCGTTTCAGGCGCGGGGCTCACCGACACGGCTCCCCTCGCGCCCCTGAGCCTTCTGACGGACGTCGATCTCAGCCTGAATCAGATTCAAGACATCTCGTCCTTGTCGGCACTTGCGAACCTCCGGAGTCTCGACCTGCGGTTCAATCAGGTCACCGACCTATCTCCCCTGGTCGCCAACGTCTCCCTCGGCTACGGGACCGGCATCGCGATCGAGGGCAACCCGATCGACTGCGCGGCGCAGGCGCAGAACCTCGCGACGTTGAGGGCGCGCGGTGTCACCTTGACCACGGACTGCCCGTAGGGAACGTCTCGCCCGCGTACACTAGGCGCTCGAAGCCAGGACAGCCGGGGTGGCTAGAAATCAGCCAGGGGGGGTGGGTGGAATATTTTTAACCACTAGCTGGATGCGGACAGGTGGTTTCGCGAGGTTAGGTAGGTCTTCCCGCTCACGATCGCCGGTACACCCGTTGCCCTACTGGCCGGGCATGACCGCACTCGCGCACGAGGCGCACGCGCGAATTCCCAACCCTGCAAACGAGCCGCGAGTGCCGACGACGCGGTTCGTCGAACCTGCGCGACGACGACGTACGCCTTGAGCGGGCCTCCGATTTCGGACCCCGAGCTACCGTTCTTACTGACCGTGGACGAAGCGGCAGCCCTGCTTCGCACCAGCCGCAAGGCCATCTACGCGCGCGCGGAACGCGGCCTTCTCCCCGGAGTTGTTCGCGACGGTCGCCGCTTGCTGGTCCGGCGAGACGAGCTGCTACGCTCGCTCTCGGAAGCACGAGCGACATCGCCGAAAGGTTCACGGCGATGACGGTCAAGATCAGAAAGTGGACGAAGGGTAAGAGGATGGGCTTCGAGGTCGACATCCGCTTCGAGTATCCGGACGGCACGCTGCTGCGGCAGCGAATCAAGGCGCCGGTGGACTCGAAGTCGGCCGCGAAGCGCTGGGGCGAGGCCAAGGAGCGCGAACTGCTCGTTCGGCCGTCGCCCGCAAAGCCGCAGGAGCAGCGAAAGGAGGTGCCGACGTTGAACGAGTTCGGCCCGCGTTACATCGAGAACCACGCGAAGGCCGACCGCTTGAAGGCGAGCACAGTCGACTGGATCGAGAAGACGTACAGAAACCACCTGTACCCGAAGCTCGGGGACAAGCGGCTCGACTCCATCGACGACGAAGATGTGCAGCTCTTGAAAGCCCAGCTTACGGACCGAAGTCGCAAGACCGTCAACAACGTCCTCGGTGTTCTCGGGCACACGCTCAAGACCGCGGCGCGTTGGAAGGTCATCGACCGCGTGCCGTGCGCGGTCACCATGCTGAAGGCAAGCATAGGTCTGCCCAAGTTCTACGACTTCGACGAGTACAAGCGGCTCGTCGACGCCGCGCGCGCGGTCGATACGCGCGCGCACCTCGTGGTCCTCTTGGGCGGAGACGCGGGCCTTCGTCGCGGCGAGATGTTGGCGCTGCGATGGGTGGACGTCGACTTCAAGCGACGTCAGCTCCAGGTGCAAGAGGCCGTGTGGGAGCGCAAGCGGCGCGACGGCAAGGGACACGAGCGCATCACCGACACGCCGAAAGGCGGTCGGTCGCGCGTCGTGCCTCTCACCGACGCGCTCCTTCACGCCCTCCATGCACATCGTCACTTGCGCGGCGATCACGTGCTCTTCGGTGACGACGGGCGTCCGGCGACGAGCTTCTTCTTACGCCGACTCTTCGAGGCGGCTCAGAAGCGGGCTTGCCTTCGCGCGACCGGCGGGCTCCACATTCTTCGCCACACGTTTTGCTCGCATCTGGCGATGCGTGGGGCGCCGGCGAAGGCCATCCAGGAGCTTGCCGGCCATGCCAATCTGACGACGACGATGCGCTACATGCATCTCTCGCCAGCAGCGCGGCAAGACGCCATCGGTCTACTCAACACGCGCGGCGAGGGGGCGCGCACTTTCGGCGAGATTTTTGGAGAGACTGTGGAGACGAAGACTTTCGATTCTGCAACCACGCGGAGTCATTCGTAAAAACTAGTCGGGGCGAGAGGATTTGAACCTCCGACTCCTCGGTCCCGAACCGAGTGCGCTACCAGGCTGCGCTACGCCCCGTCTCCGCCCCGAGCAGGCACTCGCGCCCGGGCGGTCCGCCCTTATGACGGGCCCGGCTTCGTTCGTCAACGCGTTTCGCGCATTCCGCGCGGGTGGAGTCACGGTACACGTTCACTGGCACACGAAACAGCGTCAAAAACGCGTCTCAGGTTTGCGAGCTCGACTCCGCATGTTAAGTAATACTGTAACGCCGTCGCTCCCATTCCAGGACGGACGGATCCCGGCCACCAGAGCCATGTGACAACGGAGTCCCTGCCATGAACGTCCCGCCCCCTCGCAGCGCCGCCGCCCCCCCCCAGGTCGACGGACCCGCCCGAAAACGGTCCATGATGCCGCCTGAGCTCCCCGCAGTTCGGATCCTGATCGTCGACGACGACAAGGCCATCTGTGAGTACATGCAGACGTTGCTCGAGCGTGACGGCTTCCAGGTAAAGACGCTCACGGATCCGACCGGCGTGGAAGAGGAGGTCCGTCACGGCGGCTACCACCTCATCATCCTCGACCTCATGATGCCCAAGCTCGACGGGATCGAAGTCCTGCGGCGGATCCGCAAGCTCGACACCGACATCGCGGTCGTCATCTTCACGGGCTTTCCGAATCTCGAAAGCGCCGTCGCCTCGATGAAGCTCGATGCGGTGGACTACATCAAGAAGCCGTTCAACGTCGACGAGTTCCGCGAGGTCATCTCGCGCGTGATGCGCAAGAAGGGACTCGCCCGAACGCCGGAAGAACAGCTTCACCGGGTCATCGGCGATACGATCCGCAACCTTCGCAAAGAAAAGGATCTGACGCTCAAGCAGATGTCACGCCGAACGGCGCTCAGCGTTTCGCTCCTTTCGCAAATCGAGCGCGCCGAGTCGAGCGCGTCGATCTCCTCGCTGTATAAAATCGCCATCGCGCTCGAGTCCCGCATCCAGGATCTCTTCGGCGAGTACTGACCCTTCCGGTCCTCGCGCGTTCGCTTCTAGGGGATTCGAAACGTCGCCTGCGCATAGGCCAACTGCGAGATGCCGGGTGTCGTCGCCCCAAACGAGGCGGCTTGCAGCGCGGCTCGCGCTCCGTCCCCGAGCACCAGCGCCGAATAGCCGGCCACAAGTTCGAGCGAGGCCCACGGCGACCAAGTCAAGACAGCATCGATTTCGTGCCCGAGTTCCGCGTGCGTATTGCCCGGGGCCTCCCCGACGCGCACGAGATAGGCGTTCAGCCAGGCACCCGCCGGCTCCGCGAGGCGCGCGTAGCGGTACTCGACCGCCACGATGGTGTCCGTCCAAGGTGTGATCGCAGCGCGCGCACTGGCCTCCTCTTCGTTCGACCAGGCGAAGAGGTCCATTGCCCCGTGCCAGACGTGCACGTCCGGGAGGAGTGGGTCGAACGAGCGGTAGGTACCTCCCCCGTCGTCGCCACTCGCGTACGACATCCCGAGGCGCACCGTCGGCACAAGGAGCACGCGCTCGAATGTGCGCGCGACGTGGCCTGCCGCCGCCCACGCGGCGCGGTTTTCGCCCCCCCTCACGGCGTCCGCCCGCCCGAGCTGATAAGCGCCTTCGACGCCCCAGGTCCATCCGTACGCGTCGCCGTGCGCGCGAATCGCCCCCGTGTACGTTTGGCCTCGTACGGAGGGCTCGACCGCGGGTCCGAGCGTGCCCTGGACGAGGCGCGCGAGTACGTACGCTTCGACCGAAAGGAGCGGATGCAGTGCCCACTGCCCGCGTGCGCCGAAGAGCTCCCCGTAGGACGTGCCCAACGGCAAGGACGGATCCGAGAGACTCGCCGCGAGAACCTCGAAGGCCCCGTCGCCCAGCGGAAGCTGGCCGCGTACGGCGTCGAGCGAACGCGCCGTCGGCGACCAATCCGCGACCCCCAAGAGCCTCCCCTCCCCCCAGGTCACCGGCTGCCGACCGACGCGGACGAACGCGGGCCGCGGCGACGCCGTGTGCGCTTCCGCCCAGGCTTCGTACGCAGCGGTCAGCCCCAGGGGCGCCGGTCCCCACGAAGGCCCCACATCCCCCGCGACATAGGACAGGCGGGCGTCCTCGATCACGACCCGGCCTTCGAACGGGCCTCGCTGCACGTCGAGCCCGAGGCGCGACCGCTCGGTAAGAGGGACCCAGTCCCGATCGTCGAGACCGCGCGCGTACCC
>JBAULD010000615.1:0-1900 GCA_049578005.1 Polyangiaceae bacterium | reverse complement strand
GCCGCCGGCTTGGACTCCTCGACGCTCGGCGCGCTCGGCGGCGGCGATGTCGGCTGGAGCGCGATGGCCGAGGGGACACGGAGCCCCTCCCAGTCGCTCGGCGCCCTCGGAAGGAGCTCCCGGGTTTGCTCTTCGGCGCCGTCCGGCGGCGGAAGGCCGGCGCGATCGCGAAAGCGCCGGTCGATGAAGTGGCGGACCTTGCGCGCCCGGTAGGGGAGCAGGCCCCCGACGAGGAGCAGGCCGTCATCGGCCGGTAGCTGCGTGACCTCCCCCGCCGTCAAAAGGGGCCTCCCGTATTCCTGCTCGCTCTCGGTCCGGTTCGAGAGCCAGAGGCCCGAGCCCGAAAAGCTCTTCTGCGTCTTCTTCTCGGTCGCCTGGCCGAGCAGATCGGAGATACGTCGGGCGGTCCGGTCGTCGTTGCACCCGTAGGTCACGCGCACGTGGCAGTTGTCGAGAATCGCGTTGTTCTGGCCGTACGCCTTTTCGAGCTGGTTGAGCGACTGCGCGATGAGGAAGGCCTTGAGCCCGTAGCCTGCGATGAACGCGAGCGACGACTCAAAGAAGTCGAGGCGGCCGAGCGACGGGAACTCGTCGAGCAGAAGAAGGAGGCGCTGCGTCTTCGAGCCCGGGATGGACTCGGTCAGCCGGCGGCCGATCTGGTTGAGCAAGAGCCGAATGATCGGCCGCGTCCTCGTGAGGTCGCTCGGCGGCACGACCAGGTAGAGACTGACCGGGGTGGCCGCGCCGACCAGGTCGGCGATGCGAAAGTCACTCTCCGAGGTGCTCCGGGCGATGACCGGGTCTCGGTAGAGGCCCAGGGCGGCCATCGCGGTCGAGTAGACGCCCGAGAGCTCGTTGTCGCTCTTGTTCAGCATCTCGCGCGCCACCTGGGCGACCGCCGGGTGCGATCCGGTCGGCAAGTGCGGCGTCGAGAGCATCTGCTCGAGCGTCTGGCGCTGCGCGCGCGACGGATCGGCGAGAAACGCCGCCACTCCGGAAAGGGTCTTGTCAGGCTCGGCGTAGAGCACGTGCAGAATTGCGCCGCAGAGCAGGCTGTGGGCGGTCATCTGCCAGTGGTCCTTCGTGTCCTTTTCCCCCGTGGGGTCGACCAGCATGTCGGCGACGTTTTGGACGTCGCGCACTTCGGAGAGACCCCTTCGGATTTCGAGGAGCGGGTTGAAGCGGACCGAATCGGGGGAGGTCGGCTCGAAGCGCCAGACGCGACTGAATTGCCGCCGCCAGCCGGCCGTCGTGGCCCAGTTCTCCTTCTTGATGTCGTAAACGAGCACCGAGTGCGGCCAGCTGAGAAGCGTCGGGACGACGAGCCCCACACCTTTGCCGCTGCGCGTCGGCGCGAAGCAGAACACGTGCTCGGGGCCGTCGTGACGAATGAGCGCGCCGAGCTTGCCGGCCCGCGTGCCGGGTTGGCCGCTTGCGTCCACGCGGGTCCGAAACGTCGCATCGCTCGTCTGGCAAAGGACGACGCCGGCGTCCCGGAGTAGACCCGCCTTTCGGACCTCCTCGGTCGTGGCCCAGCGCGAACTTCCGTGCGCGCGGCTCACCGAGGAAGGCCGGCCACGAAAGACGGACCCGAGGATACCCACTGCCGCGCCGCAGATCGCGCCCAGGGTCGTCATCCCGCTCGCGTTGCGAAAGACGAGCGGGTAGCGCGGCTCGTAGGTGCGGCTCCACCCGATCCACGCCCACGGGGCGTCAATGCGCAGGGTGCCGAGCGTCCACCACGGAGGCCCAAGGCGGTGGACGTCACGCAGCTCGGCGGCGACGTACGCCGTGGCCGCCCAGAGCCCGGCGAGCGAGAAAAGGAGGACCGAGAGGACGGCTACGACCCGCATGGCGCCTTTCGAACCTGCGGCGCTCCTGCGCTCCGAACCTCTTGAGG
>JBAULD010000614.1:0-2397 GCA_049578005.1 Polyangiaceae bacterium | reverse complement strand
GGGCGATGGAGGTGAGCGCCGCCTCGGCCGCCGGCGCGACCGCGACGGGAGCGCTGGCGGCGGCGCGATCCATGGCAGCGGACGAACGCGGAGTCACGACTGTCACCGGCGAGGATGGCTGCCCCGCGAGCGCCGGCGGGCTCGACACCGCCACGGGCATCGACGGATAGGACGACGCCGCAGGCGCCGAATCGACACCCGAAGGAGCCGGCGCCGCCGTAAGCGTCCGACTCTGGGCCGCTTCGGTGGTGGGGCTCGCGAGGGCCGAAAGCGGCGCAAGGGGCCTCGCGGGGGTCCCCGCGCTCGGTGCTCTCGCCCTGCTCGCGGTCGCGCGCTCATGCTCGCTCTCGCGACCCGCGAGGTAGCCCGCGCTCCCCGCTGTCGCCATCGCGAAGAGGCCGATCCCAATCTTGGAGACGGCAGCGTGCTTGAGACCCGCCAAGAACCTCGCGACTGACCGCGACGCGGCGCCGTGCACCGAAGATCCCGCCGCGACCGCCGCCCCGATCCCGAGGGCATCGAGCACGGTGTCCTGAAGCTCGGCCCGGGGGATGTCCCTCTGGCCCGCTTTGACCAAGGCGCGCAGGCCCGCGGGCCCGTCCTCTCGGAGGCGTTTCGGCTCGTTCATCACGCCCTTTCCTCAGCTTCTCGCAGGGCCACGGCGAGCTCCTCGAAGCGCTGGCGTGCACGCCGCAGGCGGGACGCCACCGTTCCAGGCGGGGCTTCGAGCGCCTCGGCGATCGCCGCCATGGTCATCTCTTCGAGCTCGTAAAGCACGAAGACGATGCGAAGGGGCTCCTCCATCTCGCTCAGGATAGCGTCGAGCTGGGAGAGCTTCTCGCTCTCGAGGAGCTCGCGCTCCGGGCTTGGCTTGCTCGACGCGTGCGCGTCGACCAAGGGCTCGCTCACGGTGGGGTGCCGGCGCTGCGCGCGCCGTGCTTCGGAGGCCACGAACACGGCCGTGCGAAGCAAGAACGGAAGCTCGCGACCGGGCGGAACAGCCTGAGCCTTGCGCGACAGAACGAGAAACACGTTCTGCGCCGCATCGTCGGCGTCCGCCGCCGGCACCCCGTTACGGCGGAGCACGCGCCAGACCGGGGCGAGGTGCGCCCGGACGCATGCTCGCAGACGCTCGTCCGCGTCCGCCCGTTCGGGCGCGATCGCCGGGCACGCGACGAGGGTCGCCGGGGCCTCCGAGTCGCTCACCGATGGGATTGAGGCCATCTCGGTCTCAGGGTTTCGGTTCTCAGAGTTGCACCCCCAAACTTGCCCCGCCCTCGAACCACCCTGGGGTGTCGTCTACGGCGTCGCTCATCGTCCCGTACATCGCGTCGAAGTTGAGCTCGAAGAACAGTCGAGTGGGTGACTGCCAGCGAAGGCGCGTGCTCACCCCGCCCCAGAGCATTAGGCCGACGGACGGGTAAATCGCCCCTCCAGACCCTGTGAACGTCCCGCCCGCGACGCGCAGGCAGCCTAGCACGCTGAAGCCTGACTCTCCGATCAGGATATCCAGCAAGCAAGCCTCCGTATCGAGGATCACGAAGAGGAGGCTCGATGGCACGTTCGTCGGGAAAAGGCTCGGCGCGCCCCAGGCCTGGGGCGTGTTCCCGTGCGCGAAAGAAGCACCGATGCCCCCTTCGAACATCATCGCGTGAAAACCCCTGGGGACCTCGACACTTGCAAACCCCATCAAGCCCGGGTTGGGCGTGCCCCAGTACGGGTGGTTGGTCCCGAAGGCGCGCGCGCCCACGCGCCACTTCGCCGGGGACGCGTGATCTCCCGAATCAGGCTTGCGGTCGGTGGGGGGCGGAGGCTCCGATCGAGGAGCCGCGGGCGCGGTCGACGGTGTCGGGACGTCGGCCGAGGGCTCGGCCATGGCGATGATCATTGCCAGCGAGGCCGTCACCTCGTCGCATCGGCTAGCGGTCACCTGGCGAGCGCCTGTCTCGGTGGTGAGCGTGCCCTCGTAGCGGCCGTCCGGGATCCGGCGAATCCCCAGCACGAAGCGCCGGGCGCGCTCGACGCGCGAAGACGGGGCCAACTCGGCCCGAACCAGCGTTTGGAAGGCTTCGCTCGAAGGGCACTCGGGTATTGGGGCGCTGTACTCTACGGGGATCGGAGGCTCTCCTTGGGCCCGCGCCGAGGGCGCGAGGGCCAGAAAAGCGAGCGATGGGATCAGGAAACCGAAGAAGAAGCGAAGTTTCATCAGGCGGCGGAGAACCATCGGATGGGTTTGCGTGTCATGGCCGGTCGCCCCTGCTTTTGATCACGTGACCCGAAAAAGAATCCCGGCGACGGTCCGACCGCGCGCCAACTTGTGCCAAGCGATGATCGGCGCATCAGGGATTGGGAAGCGCTCGTGCTCTTCCAACGCGTCGATTTGCTACGGCATGGTTG
>JBAULD010000613.1:0-6145 GCA_049578005.1 Polyangiaceae bacterium | reverse complement strand
CGCGTGGAAAACGCCGTACCTCCGCGCGCGCGACATCGCGAAAACCAACGCCCGCGCCGCGATCGAGATGCTCCGCTTCGACGCCGAGCGGACCTACGGTCGCTTCGACGGCATGTCGGCCGCCGCTTACCTCGAATCGCTCGACTTCCCCGTCGCTGCTCGCCGAATGCTGTTCGACGTATTCTCGCACTCATTTTTCAATCCCGAGTCCGAGATGTCGGCCGCCGAGCTTCTCATGATGTTTCACTTCTATATGACCGGTAATCGCGAGGGCCTGATCTTCGATGTGTCCCGGCGGCCGATGGGGACGGCCATCTGGGAGCCGTTCGCGGCGTGGCTCTCGCGACGGGGCGCCCGCGTGGAGACGAAAACGGCCGCCACGCGGGTGCGACGAAGCCCGTCGGGGGGCTGGCTGGTCGAGCACTCGGCCGGGTCGGTCGAAGCCGATCTGCTCGTGCTCGCCCTCGACGTCGGCTCGCTCCAGAGCCTCGTGCGGTCGAGCCCAGCGCTCGAGGCTCTGCAATCCAGGATCGCCGGCCTTCGCGTGACGCGGCCCTTCGCCGTCTGGCGCCTGTGGCTCGATCGTCCGATGGCCCGCGAGAGGGCGCCCTTCTCCGGGACCACCGGAGTGGGCCTGCTCGACAACATTTCGGTTTACGACCGCTTCCAGGACGAGAGCGCGCGCTGGGCGCAGGCCCATCGGGGCTCGGTCGTCGAGCTGCACGCCTATGCCGTGCCCGGCGACGTGCCCGAGGCAGAAATCAAAGCCAATCTGCTCGGGGCGTTTCACGCGTTCTATCCTGAGGCGCGCCAGGCGCGAGTCCTGGGCGAGTGTTTTCTCTTGCGACAGGACTGCCCGGCTTTTGCTCCGGGTTCGCACGCGAGTCGGCCGAAGGTCGAGACCCCCCTTGCGGGTCTCGCGATCGCCGGCGACTTCGTCGCGATGCCCATCCCCTGCGCGCTGATGGAGCGCGCTGCCGCTTCCGGTTTTCTCGCCGCCAGCACCCTGCTCGCGCCTTTGGGCGTCGCCGCCGAGCCCATTCGGTCGGTGCCCTGCAAGGGACTGTTTTCGCCGCTCGCGGCCCCGGCCGCGGCCACGCCCCGGCCGCCACATGTCTTCGGTCGTGCCCTGCCCGACGCGCCGGGCGTGGACGATCGCCCCGATTGGCAGCAGGCGGAAGTCGCGTGGATTCGGGGGGCCCTCGCGCTCAGCCAGCGGCTTCCCTCGGGCGGCTGGTATGCGCTCGACGCGGTGCGCACGTTCTCCGAGACGCCACGTCGCGTCACCGTTGACGGCCGCTCACTCGTGGTCTTTCGGCACGGTTCGCGCCTGCTCGTCGCGCCCGACGCGTGTCCCCACCTCGGCGCCTCCCTGAGCTGTGGCCGCGTGCAAGAAGGCAAGCTGGTCTGCCCCTGGCACGGACTGCGGCTCGGCGCCGAAGGGCATGGCGCTTGGAAGCCGCTGCCGACCTACGACGACGGCATACTTCTGTGGGTACGGATCGACGGTAACGAGCGGCCGACCGACGCGCCCTATCTTCCCGTTCGGCCGACCGCGCCGCTCGACGCGGTCGTCCGGGTTGAAGCCGCGTGCGAACCTCGCGACGTCATCGCGAACAGACTGGACCCGTGGCACGGCACTCATCTGCATCCCTATTCGTTCGTCACGCTTCGTGTGATCGAACAGAAGCGCGATGAGATCATGGTGCGCGTCGCCTATCGTGTGTTCCGGTCGCTTGCGGGCGTGGTCGACGCACGCTTCCCCTGTACGGACCCTCGCACCATCGTCATGACGATTGTCCGCGGCGAAGGCGAGGGAAGCGTCGTCGAGACGCACGCCACGCCGGTCGGACCGGGCCGCACGGCCATCATCGAGGCCACACTCGCTACGTCGGAGCGTCCGGGGTTCGGGGTCGCTCGCCGCGCGGCGCCTCTGTTAAGGCCGGTTCTGCAGTGGGCGTCGCGAAGACTCTGGGTCGACGACGCCGCCTATGCCGAGCGGCTCTACGCGTCGAGGGCGCGACCACAGACCTCGGCCGGCGGGACGCCCGCCGAAGAAACACTCTCCTCTCTGGGTGGGTAATTGCGGGTCAAAGGCCCGCGGCCCCTATACGCGACGCGACTACATGGCGGCCGTATCGTATCGCACGGAGAGAATCATGCGGCTTCGCTGCAAAATGAGTCGCGACGCTTGATCAAGACAATCTTCCTGCTCCACTTAGGTAGATGAGAGACCCCTGCGGAGCGACCGGGCGGTGGGGCGACCGAGCGCGCAGGCGAGCAAAATGGGTCATGTTTCTTGGCCTGACGTGTTCTCTCGGTTGTTCCGGGGCGGGCCCCGGCGAGTCGTCGTTCGACGATTGGCCCGACGCCGCGTCCGGGCAAGGTCCCGAGGGCGGTTCACCGGATGGAGGGTCGGCGACGAACCCCGGTCCCGCCCCGACCGACGTCGACGCGACCGTCGTCGATTCCGGCCAGGGCGATTCGGGGGAGCGAGCAGATACGACCGCGCAGGAGGCAGGTCGCGGTGGGATGGCAGACGCCGACCGCGGCGACGATGCTGGGGCCGTTTCAGGACCTGCGGATGCGGGTAACCCCGGAGACGGGGCAAGCAGCGATCCCGAGACCGGACGCATGGTCGGGATTACGGCCGCACACAACGCGGTACGTGCTGCCGTGCAGACGACGCCCCCGCTGGCTCCGCTCGTGTGGTCACCAACGGTGGCGGAGTACGCGCAAGCTTGGGCGACGAGCCTCGCCACGACGATGTGCGCGCAGCCCGTCCACCGTTCCGGCGCGGAGCTGCAGGCAAAAGACTACGGAGAGAACTTGGCGGCCTTCTCTGGTGGCGGTCGTGGCGCCGCCATGGTGAGTACGGCCGAGGAAGCCGTGAACGCATGGGCTGCAGAAAAGGCTTGCTGGACTTACGGTACAATCCAGGGCACCGAAGCGTGTAACACGGCGTGCTACACGAATCTGCACAGCGACGGATGCGGGCATTACACGCAAGTCGTGTGGCGCGATAGCAAAGAGCTCGGTTGCGGTGTTGCGACGTGCCAGAACGGCTCCCTCATGCAAGACATTTGGATTTGCAACTATGCGCCTGCAGGCAACTTCATCGGACAAGCCCCGTATTGAGCGCGAGGCGTCGTCGCTTCGGAGGGGATGGCGGCCGGTCGAGCCATTCCGTTCGTGCGCGGGGCTCTCTTCCTCTCGGGCGATCCGCGACGGCGTTCTGCACGTAGGTCTCCTGAGATCGCGACGTTGCCACCAGGGGACGCGTTTTTGCGCTGAAGATCGGGTATTTCGATGAGCGACGAGACCGCGCTGGCTGACGTCCTCGAGTTCGTTCTTTCCAGGCGCCCCGAGCGGATGAGCGATGCCATCGTCGCCCAAATGCGCCCGGAGGAGCGGGCGGTGCTCGGCCAAGTCGCCGAGACGCTGGCAACGCTCGCGGTCGGCCTGGCGCCCGTCGAAGCCGGCTCGGAATTGAAAGACCGCATCACGGCCACGCTCCGGCAGAAGCGTGCGAATCCTGCGCGTCGCGCGCTTGTGGTCTGCGACATGATTAACGATCACCTGACGCCTGGACGTCCGCTCGAAGTGCCGAGGGCGCGCCGAATCGTCGATTCGCTGGCCAGGCGAATCGGAGAAGCCCGGGCGTCGGGCGTGCCCGTGGTCTACGTGCTCGATCGACACCGGCCCGACGACCCGGAGCTCGACGAGTGGGGAGCGCACGCCCTGGAAGGAAGCGAGGGTGCGGAGGTGTGGCCCGCGCTTGCGCCGGAATCCGGAGACCGCATCGTCACGAAAGGTTCCTACAGCGGCTTCCATGGTTCCGACCTCGAGCGTGTTTTGGACGAGCTTGCGGTCGACACGATGGTTTTGACCGGCTGCTCGTCCGAGGTGCAGCTGTTGGCGACCGCGACCGATGCGCTCCAGCGGGGGTTCTCGGTCGAAATGCCCGCCGATTCGCAGGCCGGCAACACGGAGACCGGCGAGGCCGTGGCCTTGGGGGTAGTCTCGGCGCTCATCCCCTACGAGCCTGCCCGAAGGCAGCGTCTTGCCCGAATCGCCGAGCGCCTCGCCGCGAGCCCTCGCTGACCCCCCCGGTTCGCGAGCCCTGCCGTCCTCGCGTAATGCGGGCTAACCTCGCCATGCCCATGCGGCCGGACCCGGCGACGATTTCGGACAGTGAGCTGCTCGGACGAATTGCTGATGGCGACGAACAGGCCATCGCAACCCTCTACGACCGCCACGCAGGCATGCTCGTCGCGCTCGCTCTGCGCATCGTGCGCGACCGCAGCGACGCCGAAGACGTCGTTCACGACGCGTTCGTGACGGTCGGCGACCGCGCCGCGCTCTACGTGAACGAGCGGGGTAGCGCGCTGGCGTGGCTGGTCACGCTCGTGCGTAATCTCAGCATCGATCGCAATCGCAGGCGGCTGCGGCGCGGAGCCATCGAGCGCGAAGTCCTCGTCCACGAGCCGCGTGAAACCGGGAGCGCGAGCTCCGATAGCCCGGAGTTGTTGGCGCTCGGCGCGATAGAAGCCGCGCGGGTGCGGAAAGCCTTGGCCTCGCTGCCCCCGGCCCAGCGAAGCACGCTGGAGCTGACCTTCTTTTCGGGCCTTTCCTATCCCGAGATCGCAGAACGAGAGAATCTGCCGCTCGGAACGATCAAGTCGCGCGCGGCGCGGGCGCTTCTCGCGCTGAGAGACGCACTCGCCAGAGCCTAGCCCTGCTCTCAGGCAAACCGCGGACCGGACGCGCTACGCATAATTGAAAAGCGCCATGAAGCCGAAGTCCATGTGCAGCTGCTGGTGGCAATGGAACAGCGTCGAGCCCGGGTTGTCCGCGACGAAGTCGAATTCGAGCTCCTGAAACCCGCCGAGCATCACGACGTCCTTGACGATCCCGGCCGTCGGCTTTCCCCCGATGCGCGTCAACTCGAAGCTGTGCCGGTGCAAGTGGAGCGGATGGACGTCGTCGCTCGCGTTGCGAAACCTCATTCGATAGCGGCGTCCCTGGCGGAGTGAGTACGCGGGCTTCATCGTTTCCATCGAGAATGCCTGACCGTTCAGGGTCCACACGTTGAAGCCGCTCGCCGCGCCGTTTCGCTTGACGATCATCATTTCGATCGTCTCGTCGGGCGTCGCAGCGCTCGCCCCCGGCTTCGCAAACAGAGTGTAGTCCCAGCGAAACGGCTTCGGCTTGGTCCATTGAGCGACGCCTGTCCTGCCCGCATACTCGACGACCACGCCCATCCCGTTCGTGCGGTCATCGTCGGCTAGATCGCCCATGACCCACACTCCCGGGTGGTTCATCTCGACGATCGCGGAGACACGCTCCGCGGTGCCGAGCCAGAGCACGGGGACCTCCGCGGGTGCGGGCACGGCGTTGCCGTCGAGCGCCACGATTCTGAACACGTGGTGGGGCAGCGCCAGGCTGCGGATCTCCGTCGCGCTCGCGTTGAGGACGTGAAAGAGCACCCGCTCGCCTTGCTTGACGCGGATGGGGTCCCCGTGACCGAGCATCTTTCCGTTGATGCCAAAGAGCCGGTAGCCGACTTCGAAACCCTTGGGCGAGCCCTTGGCCTCCTCGTCCGCCGTCTTGCCCGCCTGCTGCAGGGACGGTATTGGGGCGCCGGCAAGCGCGTCCATCGCCATGTCCCCGCCACGGCTGAGGGCCGGCTCGAACTCTTTCATCACGAGGAAGACTTCTCGATCATACGCTCCGAGTTCCCCCTTCGGCTCGATGTAAACCGGCCCGGCCTGACCCGTGTACGTCCCGCGGTCGAGGTCGGCCCCGGCCGCGACGTGGGTGTGATAAAACCTGAATCCAGACGGCTTGGGGACGAAGGCAATTCGGCGCATTCCTCTGGCAGGGACGAAGGGCGTACCCTCCTCCGCAGCGCCATCCACGTCGCTCGGCAGCCATTGCCCGTGCCAGTGCACGAGCTCCGGGGTGTCGGTGTCGTTGTGGACATCGACGACGACGCGTTGACCTTCCTTGAGCCGGATCAGGGGTCCGGGAAATTGCCCATTATAGAGGGTGGTCGACACGATGTGATCGTCCGCCAACTCGACCAGCCCGCGGGCGATACGCAGTTCGAAGTCCGCGCGCTCCGTGTTTTGTACGGCTGCCC
>JBAULD010000612.1:0-4369 GCA_049578005.1 Polyangiaceae bacterium | reverse complement strand
CGACGAGGCGCGCGCTCGGACCGGACCCTCGAAGTTTGGAGATCGCCTCGTCGCGCGATTCGCGCCTCGTGCGCCCGCCGTCTCCGGCGAGGGCCATCGAGCGCGACTCGTCGGCAAGCACCAAGACGCGCGCTCCCACCACCGTCTCGCGAGCGGATACGCGTGCGGGCCGAAGTACCGCCGCCAGGAGCGCCAACACGGCCACCAACCCCGTCCCGGCGATGAGCAAGCCCCCCCTCTCGCGGCGCCGCATCTCCAAAAGCAGCATCGCGAAGGTCGCCAGCGCGAGTGCGCATGCGCATAGGACGGCAGCGGACGAGAGATCGCCGCTCGGGCCGAGGTGGGTGGTGCGATCCATCAGGGGGTCGACAGTGCGCGTCGGCGCATGAGGTACGGCGCGTGCACTTGATCGTCTTTGTAATTGGAACAAAGGACGTACATCGCGATGTTCACCGCAAGGCGAATCGCGTGTTCTCGTTGCAAGTCGCCCCCGGGCACGACCGGTCGCTCCCAAATGCCGGAGGCACCGCGCGCCAGCGCTCCGCCGAGATCGTGCTCGCTGAAGAGAACTTGCGCCTGTCCGCCGCGCACGATTGCATCGAGCGAAGGCGGGCCTTCGACGCGCCCTACCGCGCGCCGCACGAAGTAGAAGCTCTTGTAGACCACGTGCTCCAGGTCGAGCGCGATCGGCGTTGCGTCCGGAAGAACCCGTGCGATTTCGCGCCGCGCGCTCCGGCCGAACGCGCCGATTTCGCCGTGCTCCCCGGGGGCCGCGTCATCGACGAGAAGCACCCCACCGAGAGAAAAGAAGCGTCGGAGGCCGCCGATCTCTGCGCCCGTCAAGGGTTCGAGCTCCACGGCCCCGCTCCAGAAGAGAAACGGAGCATCGACGACCGACGGCTCGTCGGCGTGCACGACCGTCGGACGGAGGCGTGCCGGGGCGCTCGTGCGCTGCACGAGCTCCCACGACCACTGGGCCGGCGCAGACTCGTGAGCGGGTCCGGTCTGGTTGCCGGTCAGAAGCACGCGCGGGTCGAATGCCCCTGCATCGCCGAAGGCGTGTGCGGGCCGCGGCAGTGCCAAGACGAGGCCGCCCGCGATCGCGATCGCGACCGACAAGAAAGCGAACGGGGACAGTGCCTTATCGCCTTCGCGTGATCGTCGGGCAGGCAGCGGCATCAATCGAAGTCCTCGACCCTCCATACCCCAGCCTCGCGTTTCAGCTTTACCAGATGGCCGCCTGGCACCGCGACGACCGCCGCATCCCCGAGCACCTCGACGGGCAGAGTTCCTGGTGCGCTCAGCCCGTCCACCAGCGTGCGTACGTCGTTTTCCATCGCGGCCCTCGTCGCCGGGGAGAGGACGCGCATCAGCGCTGCATAGCTGCGCCGGGCGAGGACCCGCCTCAGCTGCTCGAGCGCCTCTTCCGGGGTGCGCGCGCCGCCCGGCAGCGCCCCGGCGGCGGTCACCCAGTATCGTCCGTCGCGCAGCTCGAGCGCTGCCTCCTCTCCGTCGGCGAACCGCAGCCGCGCCGTCGCCTCCACCCGGACCTGGGGACCCTCGAGATCTCGGCCCTGGTCGGCCAGTTCCGCGCGCTCGTCGTCGACGAGCTTTCTCGTCTCCTCTCGGCTCCGAGCCTGGCGGGACGCCTTGGTCATCATCTGGAACAGCACGGCGGCGTCACCGCGGACCGCCGCGTCTGCGTAGGCGCGCGCGGCCGCGCGCGGATCGGGCACACCCGAGGGCCGGCAAGCGGCGGAAAGGAGGAGCAAAGAGAGCACTCGGTGCGGCCTACAAGGGGGAAAGGATGGCTTCCATTCCTTCCTTCCTCGCGTCGGGCCCTTTTCCTTCAAGCGCCGACCTCGGCTTTGGCAATCCCGACGTCGAGGTCGTATTCGTCCCGCCAAAGCGACGCCTTCGCTCCCACGGTCCACTCTTCGAGCTCGCGATCTTTGCCGCCGCTGAGAAACAGCGTCACCCGCCCCGCGCTCCGGTCGACCGCGGCGCGGACGCTCTCGATCTTTTGCTTGTGTTCGCGATCGAGCGCGTCCGCAATGCGTAGGATCGCCGCCAGTCCGCGCACTTTGCCGCGGGCTTCCTTCGACAGCGCGCCGAAGTTCGCGTGGGCCGGATCGGGCGGCCCTTTCCGGTGATACCGCGCGATATTGGCGATGATCGCCCGCTCCTCGGGTGTCACCCCCATGATGTCCGCGTGCTGGATCAAGTAGTAGCTGTGCTTGTGGTGCCCGCTGTAGTGAACGAAGTCGCCAATGTCGTGCAGAATGGCGGCGGCCCGCAGCAGCAAGCGCTCGCGGTCGTCGAAGGCGTGTACGGCCAGGAGGTCGTCGAAGAGCTGGGTCGCGAAGCGCCCCACGCACTGCGCGTGAGCTTCATCGAAGTGGTAGTGCCGTCCGATACGAACGCAAGCCTCGAGAATGTGCTCCGCCTCGCCTGCGGCGTCCCAAACGTGGAAGAATTTGTCGACGAGCTCCTCGAGGATCCCAGCCGCAAGGCCGACGCCGGGGGCGATGATCGTGCTTCTCTTCAGCGAGCTGGCGATACGCAAGAAAATCGCCGTGGCCGGCACCAGCGTATCGGCGCGGTCGGGGCGGAGCTGCCAGGTGTCGCGCCGCTCGGCGTTCGACATCCCGCACATCTTCTTGAAGAGCGACCGCGCGGACGAGACGTCGATGGCCCGCTGGGTGCTTCGGGCGGGACACAGCTCGAAGAGCGTCTCCACGTTGCCGCCGGTCCCGACCAGTTGGTCGACGCTGCCGAGCTTGGGCAGCGCCTCGTCGAGGGCGCGGTCGATGGCCTCTTCGAGCAGGCGCTCTCGAGCGCGGTCGATCGTCTTCGCGCCCTTCAAGTACGCCTCGAGCATTCGCACCGTGCCGAGCGGCAGTGACATCGTGAAGGCGGTTTCTCCGTGGTCGAGGAGGGTCAGCTCGGTGGAGCCCCCTCCGACGTCCACCAGAAGGACTCGCTTGTCTCGCACCGGAATGCGCCTCGTGACGGCGAGCTGAATCAGCCGGGCTTCTTCGATCCCTTCGATGGTCTCGAGCTCAATGCCTGCCTCGCGCCTCGCCCGCTCTACGAGTGTCGCTCCGTTCTTCGCCTCCCGCACGGCGCTGGTCGCGATCGCTCGATAGGCATCGACCTTCGCTCGGTCGATCTCCGCCCGGAACTCGCGGAGCGCGTCGCAGGCCTGGCCGATGGAGGCGGGCGCGAGCCGGCCCGATAAAAACACTTCGGCGCCGAGGCGAACCGGCGCCCGCAGCGTGGCGAGATCACGCCAGGGGCCGCCCGCGGTGTCGGGAACGATGGGGGGCTGCGACTTGGGTCCGTGCGATGGCGCAGATGCTTCGACGATGCGCAGGCGTAGCGCGTTCGAGCCTACGTCGATGGCGGCGAAGCGCGGCATGAGCTGAAGCTAGCGGCAAGCATGCCCCATCGGCTAGCGTTTGGGACGGTGTCCGGTCCAGCCGCCCCGCTGATTGTCGCAGCTGCCCTGCTTTCGGCGACGGCCACGGCCTCCTGCCGGGGGGACGCGCCGAACGCGGCGACGATTCTCCGGCCGATCGACGAACCCCACGCGGTCGCCATCATGGCGCGCGTTTTCCGAGAATTCGGCATAGAACCCGTCCGCAACCGGCTCATCAAGTTCGGCCCCAACCAGACCGACCTTCGCCTCGACGTCGCCGCGCGGGCCCGCCGCTTCGGCATTGCGTACATCACCTGGCAAGACGCCGACAAGCTCGGGGATGATCTGCCCAAGCGCCAAGACCCGGGCGCCGTCATGGTCGTCCGTGGCAACGGAGACGATGACGACGTGCACGCAGCCTTAATCTTCGCAGCGGACTACATGCAAGACGATTTGTCGGGCGAGGCGCACACGGCAACGAGCGTTGCCGCCGAGAGCAAGCTCGAGCTGGCGACGCGGGACATTCTGCGGCGCGCCGCGCTGGAGAGCTGGCCGTGAGCCGCCCGAGCCCGCGACGCTGGATGGCGATCGGAGCGGTGTGCACCGTAGTCGGTCTCGCCGTCGCCGCGACCGCGCAAGGCGGCGCGGCTGGGAACTCGGACGGAGCTCGATCGCAACAGCAGTGCGGAGGTCTGATCGTTCTAGCCGGCTGGTCGCTGCTCGGCTGGAGCATTCACCGGTTCGGTCGCGCAGGCCGTTGACAAAACGCTATAGCTCGCTTCGAAGAACGACGATTCCGGTGTCGGGGGCGAGCTTCGGCGTTCTTTGTGCGGCGTAGCCGAACGCGCGATCGGTGATGGTGAGCGTTGCCTGGCACGCGCCTCCGGCGGTCTTCGCGACCAGGTCTTGGCCCTGGAGCGCCGTTTCGTCGATGGGTGGTGTGAGGGG
>JBAULD010000611.1:0-11953 GCA_049578005.1 Polyangiaceae bacterium | reverse complement strand
TCACTCGTCGGCGCGCGCGCTCGCGGACCGGCCTCGGAACATGACCGACGACATGCTTCGAGCCGTGCGCGACAACGGCGGGGCGGTCTGCGTGAACTTCGGCCCGATGTTCCTCGACGCGGAGTGGGCGAAGAAGCTGGACGAGGTCGAGAAGTCGGTCGACATGGGTGCCATCGCGAAAGAGCACGCGTCCGATCCGAAGGCTCTGCAGCTGGCGCTCGTGAACAAATACCGGGAGCTGGCCGCTTCCCTTCCGCCGGTCCCGGCGACGCGAGTCGTCGATCACATCGAGCACGTCGCGCGAGTCGCAGGCGTCGATCACGTCTGCCTGGGCAGCGATTTCGATGGCGTGGCGGCCGAACCCGCGGGTCTCGAGGACGTATCGAAGCTGCCGTTCGTCACGCGCGAGCTCCTGCGGCGCGGCTTCTCGCCCGACGACGTGCGCAAGATTCTAGGCGAGAACGTCCTCCGCGTGATGAAGGCGAACGAGCTCGGGCGTGCGGCTCCCTGACGCCTCGATCGGAACGACTGCTACGATCCCCGCTCTCGAACGTCAGTTCGGTCGTGCGAGGGCCCGTAGCAGGACGCCGCCGGTGGCGACGAACGCGCCGGCGGCGAGGGCGAGCGACAGGTGCACGCTGAAGAGGCTCCCCGCGAGTCCGACCGTCACCCCGCTGAACGCGCGAAGGCCGGCCGCCGCCATGTTGTAGAACCCGAGAACCCGGCCGCGGGTCAGCTCCGGGGCATTCATCTGCACGAGCGTCTGCGTCATGCTGCTGAAGGACAGCTCGAAGAAGCCGGCAGCGAAGAGAAGCATCAGCGCGAGCGGGTACGATCGCATGAGCGCGAATCCGAACAGCGCCGAGGCCCACGCCATCGCGAGCACGACGGCCGACACCGGTCGCATCGCGAAGATGCCTCCCCGGCTCTCGAGGAGAATCCCAGCGAGAAGCGCGCCGGCGGCGTCGGCGGCGAGCAGCATCGAGTACGCCGTCCCGGGATCGCCGTGGCCGAGATCGTGGGCGAAGCCCGGCATCTGGGCTTGATAGCTGTTGCCGATCCAGAACGACGCACCGCCCGCTAGGCTGATCATCGCGGCAAGCACCGGAATGCCTCGCACTTCGACTGCCGTCTGCACGATGTCCGAGAGGCCGCGAACGGCGGGCTTGGGCCCGGCCGACCCCTGGCGAAAATGACGTCCGTATGGCGCGGCCACGAGCCAGAGAATGAGAGGCAGGTAAAATAGCGTATTCAAAAAGATGCCTCGAGTCGGTCCCAGCGTGAGCATGATGACGCTTCCGACGCCCGGCCCGACCAGGACGCCGAGGTACCGCGCGGTCGCGGCGAGGCGCACGGCGCTCGGGAGCATCGCGGGCCCCGCCACGTCATAAAGGAGCATCTGGCTCGACGTCATCCACAGGACACCCGCGCACCCGTGGATGACGAGAAGGGCCATCGCGTGCCACATCTGGAGCGAGCCTGTCACGAAGAAGTAGCCCCAGCCCGCCGACGCGATGATGAAGAGCACGGCGCCCGCCTGAATGATCCGTCGTGAGTCGAACCGGTCGTTGAGCGCGCCCACGCTGACCGAGAAAAGAAGGTAGGGCAGCCAGTGAGAAACGACGGCGAAACCTCCGAGGGCCGGCGAATGGAACTTTTGAAAGACGACCCAGTAGCTGACGACGTGCTCGACGTTGTCGGCCATCATCGTAAGCATGAAAGTGAGGAGGTACGCGCGGTAGCCTCGAATCGAGAGGGCGCCGAATGCCTTGAGCCGAGGAGCAACGACATGGGAGGCTGGGGTCAAACGCTCGTCCTTTCGTCAAAAGCCGACGGATTGGATGCCGTCCTCGACGCCGCCGTTTTTCCGTGGTCCCCTCTCGTCGGGGGCATTGGTCGTGGCTCCCGATGGAGGAGGGAATCGCCATGGCTTCATTCGTCACCGGACCCGTCGTCGAGCCGCAAGGCGTGCTCGCCCAGCTTCGGAACCCAACGGAGGTCGAAGGAGTCCCGGAAAACACGCTGGCGCTCGCGGTTGCAGCTGGATGGGCGTACGCCGAACAATCCGTGTTCTCGACGGTCATGCAGCGGCGGGGTCTCGTCGAGCCGCCTTGGCCGAAGTTCATCGAGGTGACCAACGAAGCGATGTTCGTGTGCGCGAAGTGCTACGTCCTTCGCGCCGGCGACGTCGTCATCCTCTCCTTTCGAGGGACCGAGCCGATGAACATCATCAACTGGCTGGCCGACGCGAGCGTCCAGATGGTCAAGTTCCATTCGGGAGCCTCGCGCGTCCACGGGGGCTTCTACCGCAACATCCGCGCGCTGTGGCCGGCGGTAGCCACGGAGCTCTTGGCGGCGAAGCCGGCCCACCTCTACATCACCGGTCACAGCTTCGGCGCGGCTCTGGCCGTGCTCGCAGCGGCCCTGCTCGCGGACTATTCGACCGACAAGCACGCCGACGACTTTGCGCCGGTGTGGGGCGCCTTGCGGGGCGTCTACACGTTCGGCCAGCCGATGGTGGGCGACTCGGATTTCGCCAAGAAGTACAGCGGCGCGTTCGGCGACCGCCTCTATCGCTACGTGTACGCCAACGACATCGTCCCGCACATGCCGCCCAAGAGGCGCTCGCTACCGCTCGTTCACTTCGGCAAGGCGTTTCACGCCGCCGCGGACGAGACGTGGAAGCCCGAATCGAAGGTGACCCAGGCCGTGAAGTCGCTCATCGAAAGCAACCTGGTCGGGGCGCTGGCTTGGATCAACGACCAGCTCTCGGTCGTCCCGCGAACGTCGCTCCAAGTGTCCTGGGCGGACCATGCTCCGCAGAACTACGTCCGCGCATCGCTCCCGGCGGGCGCCGAATCGGGTTCGGAATTCGACTGAAGCGGCTCGAACTCACTTGATGACCGTGCCGTGGCTCACGAGGGCGCTGATGGTCGGCAGGGATTTCACCGGGGTCCACGTCATGAAGCCGTCGGTGCTGTCGCTGTAGCTCTCGCCGCCCTGCGAACCTCCGTCCATGAAGATGCGCCACGTTCCGTTGGGCAGCTGGAATACCGCGGGCGCCTCTTTGTGCGCTCCCCACCCGGCCCAGTCGGCCTTGCCGACGAAGGTCCACGGGCCGAGCAGAGCCGAGGCGGTGGCGTGCTCGATCTCGTTCTCCGCTGTGTTCTTGGAGAACGCGTGGTAAACGCCGCCAACGACGAGGACGAACGTATCGATATAGCCCCCGGTAATACCGATCGGGGTGGGTCCGCTGAACGACTTGAGAGTCGAGTCGGTCGCTTTGAAGTCGTACGTTTGAAACGCGCTTGCCGTCGTATCGATGTTGACGAGAATATGGATACTCCCGTCGGTGTCCTTGAACCACTCGGGCGCCCAGGTGTTCGTCGTGCCGGTGAGGCCCGAGTTGATCGTCGTCAGCGTCGTCCAAGTGGCCAAGTCAGGACTCGAGGCGATGCTGAAGCTCGCTTCGGGTCCGCAGCAACCGGCGTCGGGCGGCGTGGTGAACGTGATGTAGTAGCGACCGTCGCTGAACTTCATGATGCTCGGGTCGCGGAGGGTGCCGGTCGGACCCGCGTAGCCTCCGGTAGCCGAGAAGAGCGTGAAGTTCAGACCATCGGTAGACGTGTAGATGAGGAGCTTGGAAGCGTTGGCGGTGTTCGATCGCGTTCCGAAGGTCGAGAAGACGTATCGGACGGGGCCGCCGTCGCCGATGTCCGCGCCCGACGAGGAGGAGCCGGCGGGCGGCCCCGAGCCGCCCTCGGGCGCCGCAGCGTCCTTCGGGCCTGAACCCGAGCCCGAGCCCGACCCACCTCCATCGAGTCCTCCCGCTCCGGAGCCGCTGCCTGAGGGCGACGACGTGCCCGGGCCGCCACTTGCGGAGCTCGAAGCGCCGCTTGCTCCGCTGCTTCCCGAGCTGAGAGCCGTCCCCGACCCGCCGCTCCCGGAGCCCGCCGGGCCGCTGCTCGAGGGGCCTGCCGGAACGCCGCTACCGGAACTCGTACTGCCGCCGCTGCCGGTCTGACCTTCGTCGCCGCTCGAGCTGCCGCCCGTGGCCGGCGCGTTCGAACCCCCGGCGGAATCCTTCGAAGTCGTGTTTTGGGATCCGCAGGCGGGCTGCAGGACGACGAGCAGGTACAGTAATGCGGCTATTTGCCAATCGCGTTTCATTTCTTGCTCGCACAAACGAGGTTTCAGATGCAAGGACAGGCTGGGAGTCTTGCCTTCGAGCGGATGGGGCGCAACCCGAAACGATCAGTGGACCTTGGAATGTACTGGACGCGGATAATGGCTGAGGGGCATCGCGACGAACCGAGCGACCCCCTGGAAAGGACCAATCCTGGCCGGGTTCCCGCCGTGCCATTCTCCCGTGACATGAACTCGTTCCGTACTCACGAACGAATCGCGATCGCTGTCGCGGCCATTTTGCACGCGAGCTGCTCGAGCCACGGGAGCGCCCCCTCGGGCGAGGCGGGCGCTGCCGAGGCGGACGCCTCGGATGGTTCCGTCGACGGCGCTCTCGAAGCCGCTTCCTTCGATTCGTCTTCGCCCAGCGATGCCTTGAACGACTCGGTGCCCGCCGTGGCCGACACGGCCGACGAGACGACGGGCTCGATCCCGTCGCGGGGAAATACGTGTCCCGGGACCCCCGCGGACGTTTCGACTGCGGACGTGATCACGCTCGCCTCGGGGTTGGACGGCCCCAGCAGCATTGCCGTGGATTCGACTGGCGTGTACTGGACCGACGAATATGGCGGCACTGTGATGAGCGCTTCCTTCGACGGAGGCACACCCGCTACGCTCGCCTCCGGTCAAGACAACCCGAACAGCGTCGCGGTATATGCCGGGGAGGTCTATTGGACGAACGGCGGCGACGGAACCGTGGCCACGACTCCGGTCGGCGGAGGCGCGACCGCCGTCCTCGCGTCGCTCCAGGCGCAGCCCACTGGGCTCGCCGCGAACGGATCTGGGGTGTTCTGGGCGGACTACGATGGCGACTCCGTGATGAGCGCGTCGGGGGCCGACGGTGGCGGCAGCAGCACGGTCGCAGCGTTGCAGGGTCAGCCCGCGGCGGTCGCAGTCGACTCCACGTATGTGTACTGGGTGGACGAGGGCTCGGGCGCGGTGATGAGGGCGCCCATCGCCGGCGGCCTTCCCGTAGCGCTCGCGATGGGGCAAGGCAACCCCAACCAGATCGCGGTCGATTCGACAAACGTGTACTTCACGACGTTCGAGGATGGCGGCTTCGTCGTCGAAGTGCCCCTCGACGGCGGCAGCCCGGCTACATTGGCCTCCGCCGATAGCCCGCAAGGCCTCGCGGTGGACACGAGCTACGTGTACTGGACGGACTTCGGCCGCGGCGCCGTCATGAAAGCCCCCATCGACGGGGGTGCGGCCCTGACGATCGCGTCCGGGCAACCATGCCCGGCGGCGATTGTGGTGGATTCGGCGAACGTCTATTGGACGAATCGGGGAGCGGGCAGTGGGGCAGGCACGATCAACGCGATGTCGAAGCGGTGACCGGTCGGGCTTCTCCGGCACTCCACAGCACGTCGTGCGCGCCGATCACGCGGAAGACGCCCACGAGGAGAACGATGCAGATCGCCAAGAGGATTAGCTTCTCCGCGATCGATTCGGGCCGCGCGACCGAGCTCTCGACCGACGCCCTTCGATAAGGAGTTTCCATGGTCAAAGTGTAGTTGCGGCTCCAGCCGATGGCGAGGCTAGGCCGGCTCTGCAGCCGGCAAAGTCCTTCGTCGACCCGGCCTCTGCTAGCAAGGAACCCATGACCATGAAGTTCGCGGTCGCAGTCGCTTGCGCTGTGTTTGCTGCGTGCCACCGCCGCTCTCCCGACACGGAGGAGGCGGTCCCTTCGGCAAGCGTCATCACGATCGGAGTGGCACCGGGCGCCTGCCCGGACGTCGCTGCGTGCGAGAAAGAGTGCGACGCAGGCTCGGCCGATCGCTGTCGAAGGCTGGCAGCGACGTATGCATTCGGCCACGGAGTCGACAAGGACGAAGCGCGCGCAACGAGGCTCTTCGAGCACGCTTGCGACATGAACGATCCTTCCGCATGCGTGTCCGCGGGTCAGATGTTCGAGTACGCCCACGGAGTCGATAAGAATGACGCCAAAGCCGCTCACTTCTACGAACGGTCCTGTGATCTTCAATGGGCGCCCGGCTGCTACAACCTCGCTATCATGTACGAGCGGGGCAGCGGGGTTGGGCAGGACCGCGCCAAGGCGGGCGACCTCTATCAAGTCGCCTGCACGGCGGGCGCGAAGTCGTCCTGCGACAAAGCGCGCGAGATGCATGAGCAGGGACCGTCGTGGCTTCAAGACGCGGGCCTCCGGTAGCGGTCGAGCTTCCGGGAACGCCGGAATTGCGCTGCCAGCGTATTCGGCAGGGTGCCGTGCACGTTTGATCAATCGGCGATAGTGTGCGGCGGTTGCACTTTGGACGGGGTGCGCGTCGCGCGCTCCGTTCGTCCACAGGAGGCGAGATGTTCGTGAGCGTATCGAGGCTGCTTCTCTTGGCGCTCCTGTGCCTGGTCCTGATCGAGGGGTGCGGGAGTAGCAGCACGGTCCCGGTGTCCGTGTTCGGCGATGCGGGAGTCGACGTTGGCGCCCCGCGCACGGACCTGGACGCGAGCCAGAGCGTCGACGCGCCGCCGCCGTTCGTGCTCGGCTCGGACGGAGGGCTGACCATCCCCGGAGACGCCTGTGTACCGGGCAGCTGCGACGCCGCGGCCCAGTATTGCGGCGACGGCGTGATCGAGCCGCCGGAGACCTGCGACGACGGCAACGACCGCCCGGGCGACGGGTGTTCGGGCGCATGCCAAGTGGAGCCGGGTTGGGCCTGCCCAGTGGCCGATCAGCCGTGCGTGAAGATATGGGTCTGCGGGAATGGCCACGTCGACCCCGGCGAAGAGTGCGATGACGGCAATACCGTGGCAGGCGACGGCTGCTCGCCGACTTGCCAGGTCGAACCTGGGTATTCGTGCCGGAACTACTTCGGCGCGCTCTCCTGTCTGAGCACGACGGGGGTGGCTTGCTGCGGCTCGCTGTCCGCCGCCGGGCAGGGCTGCGTCGGCGGCTCGTGCACCAAGTTGACGGTCAACGTCTGCGGCGACGGAGTTCTGGGGGGAACGGAGCAGTGCGACGACGGCAATATGGTCTCGGACGACGGGTGCAGTGCCACCTGCCAGCTGGAGACGGGCTGGACGTGTCCCACCCCGGGGCAGCCGTGCAAACGGATCGAGTATTGCGGCAATGGCATCCTCGAGCTCGATATCGGCGAGCAGTGCGACGACGGCAATATGGTCTCGGGCGACGGGTGCAGCGCCGCATGCCACGTCGAACCGGATTTCGTATGCCCGACGCCCGGTCAGCTTTGTGTTTCGACCGTCGTTTGCGGAGACGGGAGGCTCGGCGGAGACGAGCAATGTGACTCAGGACGCTTCAACGGCGCCGGCGGCTGCACTTCGACGTGCACGCTCGTTCCCGGCTGGCTCTGCCCCACCCCAGGGATGGCCTGCGTCACGGTCTGCGGCGACGGAATCGTCGCGGGTAACGAGCAATGCGATCAGGGTGCTCTCGACGGCACCGGCCACGGGTGCAGCGCGACGTGCACGATCGACTCTGGTTTTGCGTGCGTGACTTCATCGGCGGCCCCCGATGCGGGCGGCATCGGGAGTGGGGACGCAAGCGCCCAAGGAGAATCCGACGCCAGCCTGTCGGCTCAATCGGTCTGCCACAAGACCGTCTGCGGCGACGGAGTCGTCGAAGGCGCCGAACAGTGTGACGACGGAAACTTGATTCCGTACGACGGTTGCTCGCCGACGTGCACGCTGGAGCCCAAGTGCAACGGCCAAGGGCAATGCTCATCCGTGTGCGGCGACGCGTTGGTCGAGCCGCCGGAGCAGTGCGATCTCGGAGCGCTCAACGGGAAACACGAGGGGTGTAGCGCGACCTGCCAGCTCGAGCCGAGCGACGGCTTCTATTGTTCAAATGGCGCGCAGCCCCCCGCGCAAACCCTGGAGATTCCGATTCTGTATCGGGACATGCTTTACCACAGTACGCCGCAGCAGGCCGGCGTGCCGGGACGACCCACGACCGTTCTGCCAACCCCTGCGCCGCCATCCGGCGGTCACCCGGACTTCAATTGCGGACAGGGCCATTGCGGGGCGGACGTGGTTTCGCTCGGCGAAGTTCAGACGACACTGGGTGCGGACGGAAAACCGGTGTTCGCCTCGGTCGGAAATCCCCAGACGCTCACCGATCCCGTGACCTTTTGCTGGTGGTACCACGACACGGGCTGCGGCGACGGAGGCGCGAACCCTTACGCCAAGCCGGTCTATCTGGATCTCGCCGGCAACCCCACCACCCTGACGCTCGCGCAAGGAGCTTCCGGCACGTACACGTACGCCAGCAAGCAATTCTTCCCGGTCGACGGCCTCGGTTGGAATGCGGGGGCGAACCCGCAGCTCGATACGGACTGCGAGAACCTGTTCACGGCGGGTGCGGTGCCGGCAGCCCGGAACTTCTCGTTCACGAGCGAGCTTCACTACGTCTTCACGTACCAGGCGGGCATCGCCGCAAGTGCCGCCCCGGCGGTCTTCAACTTCATCGGCGACGACGACGTGTGGGGGTTCATCAATAACCATCTCGTCATCGACCTCGGGGGAGTCCACAGTCCCGACAATGCCAGCTATACGCTCGATACGGCGAACGCCGCGGCGCTCGGTCTGGTCGACGGCGGTTGGTACTCGATCGACCTCTTCCAGGCCGAGGCTCACGTTTGCCGATCGACTTATGCGCTCACGCTCAGCAACTTCGCGCACGTCGTCAGCCAGTGCCACGACGTCTGCGGCGACGGAATCGTGGCTGGAAGCGAGCAGTGCGACCCTGGGCCCGGCCCGAGCGACGGAGGCGTTCCCGATGCGAGCGCCTCGGATGGAGGCGCGTCCGACGCCGGCTCTTCGGGCGTATACGGGGGCTGCAACCCGGACTGCACGCTGGGCCCATATTGCGGTGACGGGATCGTGCAGAGTCCCCCCGAGCAGTGCGACGACGGCCGCAATCTCGTCACCTACGGCGGTGCGACGAAGCAATGTGGCCCCGGTTGCAAGTGGGCTCCCTATTGTGGCGACGACATCGTGTCGAACGGCGAGCAGTGCGATAGCGGCGCCAACAACGTGCCATTGACCGGCAATCCGTACGGGACGGGCGTTTGCACCACGGCGTGCACGATAGCGCCCCACTGCGGGGACGGCGTCGTGCAGGGCGCCAACGGCGAACAGTGCGACGACGGACCGAACAACGGGTCGAGCGGCAGCAACTGCGACGCGACCTGCAAGCTCAAGTGTGGAAACGGAGTCGTGGACCCCGGCGAAGACTGCGACCAGGGATCGAAGAACGTGGACCCGGCGACAATGCCCTACGGTCCTGGCATCTGCACGACGGTGTGCCGCTTCGCGCCTTCCTGCGGCGACGGCATCCTGCAGAGTCCTCCCGAGCAATGTGACTATGGTACTGCGAGCAACACTGGGAGCTACGGCGGGTGCAACCCCGATTGCACCTTGGGTCCGTATTGCGGCGACGGGATCGTGCAGAATCCTCCCGAGGCGTGTGACAACGGCGCGGGCAACGTCGTAGCCGCGGCGGCGTACGGTCCGGGCGTTTGCACGACGACGTGCACGCCTGCTCCCTTTTGCGGCGACGGCGTGGTGGAGCGGCAGTTCGGGGAGCAGTGCGACGGTACGCCAGCGTGCTCGCCGACGTGCATGAACGGCCCCGCGAAGTGAACTCCGCTCTTCGCCTGAGGCCTGTCGGAGGCTAGTGCGCCGAGAGCACGGCCGAATTGAGCGGCTTGAAGTTGGCCCCGGCCGGGTAGCCGTAGCTCACCCAGCGCGTGAACTTCGGATTCGTCTCGTCGTCGGGGTTGTCGGGGTTGTCGGTCGGCCAGGTCACGTCGTTGCCCCAGCCCCATATCGTCACGCCGACGAGCGGAGTCGGGGGCGGATTGCCCGTCGCGACCGCGAGCGTTGCCGTGATCGTGTGCACGCCGTTGTCGCATCGGCCGACCCCTTGAAAGTCTCCGGTCGACAGATCGGCGCGCGTCATCTCGTAGACCCCGCTACTTCCGACGGCCTGCCACCCGCCGAGCACGCCGGCGCAGTCGAGCGTCACGTCGGGCATCGCGTTCGTCTGCGGATCGCGGACGCGGACGATGACGAGGTTGGTCTCGGGATACGTCGGGTCCGTGAAGAACGTGTATTGAGGGAGGTATTGAGCCGGCGGCACGACGTTCAGAAACTCCGGATCGCCATATCCCTTGAGCGGCCCGTCGCCCGCCGCCGCCGAGCAAGCTGCGGCGTCCGTCGCCCCGCAGCCCCCGGTCATGTACGACGCAAGATAGAATGGGTGGCTCGCGTCCTGGCTTCGTACGACGAACGGCCCGGGCGCCTCGAACTCGACGAGCTGCTGGGCGTCGATTGCGTCCGGCGCTCCGACTTGGGGCGGGTCGTACGTGAGCCGCGTGCCGTTCACGGCGCCCACGACTCGCCATGGCACGACCTCCTCGGTCGAACCGCGATTGCGGTAGCGCACCGCGACGTACTCGCTGCCGAGGGCGCGAACCGGGGGAAGCATTTGCTCGCCGTGATCCGCACGCACCGTCGTCACCGGTATGTCCATGAGCGTCGACCCGCCGAAGACCGCAACCGGCTTGTCGGCCTGGACCGCGCTCCCCGTAAGCTCCGCGGGCTGGGTGAACTGAAGGTACTCGCCCTGGTTGAGGGCATAGGTGATCGACGCGTTGGCGGCGGCCCCGGGCAGGGTCGCGCCGGGGACGATGTCACCCGTGGGCTTGATGGTCACGCTCGTCGCGTCCTGGCTGGCGACGATGACGGTCGTTGGGCCCGCGCGGAGCTCTTGGGAGTCGCCCAAGAGGGAAGGAGAAGCCTCGTACGCGTCGGCGACCACGTAGTTCGTATCCCACGCGCTCGTGGGCAGAAGGAGCGTCGCGCCCGTGACCCGCGCCTGACCGCCTCCGTAGGGAAGCATTTGGTAGGCGACGATTGGGACGTTCGTTTGGATGTGGAAGGCGTTGCCCTTCCCCGTTCCATGGAAAGCCGCATCGCGCACGACCGCCGGCGTAACGCCCGGCGGGCAGTTCGCGAGCATGGCCGGGTCGCTCGGCGCCCCGTTCGTGTCGTTCGTATGGTTCGGATCCCGCGAGAGAAACAGAATCGCAATCTGGTTGGCCGGCAAACCCACGTTCGGATCGAACGGCCCGTACGTGATTCCTGTGCCGGTGCCCACGGGGATCCGCGCGAACTGCGCGATGGGAGGAAGGGGCTGACCCCCGAGCGTTACCTGGAGTTTGGCCGCTTCGCCCGTCTTCCACTGATTGACGACGAAGACGGCATAACAAACGCCCGTCGCCTCCGGTGTCGTATCCATTTCCACGGCGTAGAAGTCGCAACCGTTGGATGTGTTGTTGCCGAGCGAGTCGACGCACGGGTTGATGCACTCTGCGCCCGCGTCACGGCTCTCGCATTGCTCGAGCAGGCCGCATTGCGTGACGGGGCGGTTACACGAGTAAACGTGACTCAGATCGTTCGGATCGCAATACGCCGTGGGAGAGCATTGGTCCGGCTCCGCCGTAGCGTCTGCGACCGCATCGCTCGTCGCGTCCGCCGCGCCTTCGCTCGCCGCCGCGTCCCTCGCAGCGGTGAACTCGTCGGGCACCAATAGGCCGGTTCGAGCGCCGCAAGCCACGATCACTGCGACCGCAACGAGTAGGCAGACGACCGGGACGACGATGCGACTTCGCACGCTGTCCATCGTAGCAACTTACGTGGAACCGACGAGCGGCACCGTCTTGCGAGCCGCGTGGGAAGGGCCGCGACCAGCCCGAACGTGCCGATGGTCACCAAGACTATTTTAGAC
>JBAULD010000610.1:0-14286 GCA_049578005.1 Polyangiaceae bacterium | reverse complement strand
GCGGGCGTGGTCACGATTCTGTGGTGGCTCGTCGGCTACAGCCTCGTCTTCTCCAGCGGCTCTCCCATTCTGGGAGACCTGAAGTTCGCTTTCTTGAAGGGAGTCGGTGCGACGCCCAATGCGGATTACGGAGCGTGGGTCTCCCATAGCGTGTTTTCGATGTATCAGCTCATGTTCGCGATCATCACGCCCGCGCTCATCGTCGGCGCGATCGCGGAGCGGATGAAATATGCCGCGATCGGCGCCTTCGTCATCGCCTGGATGTTCGTCGTCTACTTTCCTCTCGCCCACATGGTCTGGGGTATCGACGGAATGATGAACGGCGTTTGGAACGCCAAAGCATCGATCAAGGCCATCGACTTCGCCGGCGGGACGGTGGTCCACATGTCCTCCGGCTGGTCGGCCCTCGTGCTCTGCCTCATCGTCGGCAAACGCGCGGGTTTCGGGCTCAAGGCGTTTTATCCGCACAGCCTGGTGCTCACGATGATCGGTACCGGCATGCTCTGGGTCGGCTGGTACGGATTCAACGCCGGAAGCGCCGTCGCCGCCGACGGCATCGCGGCGGGGGCGTTCATGGCGACGACGCTCGCCACCGCGATCGCGTCGGTGGTCTGGCCCGCGATCGAATGGGTGACCCGCGGCAAGCCGACCGTCCTGGGGTTCTGCTCGGGGGCGGTCGCCGGGCTCGTCGTCATCACGCCGGCCTCCGGTTTCGTCACGGCGAATGGAGCCGTGATCATCGGCGTGCTCGCGGGAGCAATTCCCTATCTCGCGTGTACCAAGCTCAAGTCCGCATTCGGATACGACGACGCCCTCGACACCTTCGGTGTCCACGGCGTCGGGGGTACGCTCGGCGCACTGGTCACCGGGTTTCTCGCCACGTCCGAAGCGAATGCCAACCTCAACACGAATCTCTCGGGCATCGTGGGGAGCACGCTCTGGATGGAACAGCTCAAGGCCATGGGCATCACCGTGGTCATGGCGGTCGCCGGCAGCACGGTCATCGCTTACGCGGTCAAGGCGACGATTGGATTGCGGCCCGACGCCGAAGACGAAGAGGACGGTCTCGATCAGCTCGACCACGGGGAGGCGGGCTATCACCTCGAAGAGGAAGGGCACATCGCCGCTTCTCTCAGCCGCGAGAGTGGGATTGTCGGCGCCGCCCCGCTCGCGGGAACGCGCCGCGCTGTGGTGGGCGGGCACGCGAACGACGGAGAGCATTCGTGAAGCGAATCGAGGCGGTCATCCGTCCGTCCAAGCTGGACGAGGTCAAAGAGGCCCTCGCCGAAGTCGGTATCAAGGGCATGACCGTGTCCGAGGTCAAAGGCTTCGGCCGCACCGGGGGGCGGCGCGAGGTCTACCGGGGATCGGCGTACGTCGTCGACTTCACGCCCAAGGTGATGGTCGAAATCGTGGCCCACGACGACCTCGTGACGACGATCCTCGAAGCGATACAAACCGTGGCGAAGACCGGCAAAATCGGCGACGGCAAGATCTTCGTTTCGGACGTGGTCGAAGTCGTCCGCATCCGCACGGGCGAACGCGGCGAAGACGCCATCTAGAAGCCTCGGCGAAAATCGCCGAGGCTTCTGCCACCAGCTCTGAGCGCGGGCGATCGTTTGAGATAGGATGGGCCGCGTGAGCGCGCGGACCCTCGTTCGACCCGATGTCCAGCGGCTGGCCGGATATGTCCCCGGCGAGCAGCCGCGTGACCGCGGTTACGTCAAGCTCAACACGAACGAAAACCCCTATCCGCCGTCGCCCCGGGTGCTCGAAGCGATTCGCTCCGCAACCAACGCAGACCTGCGCCTCTACCCCGATCCGTCGGCGACCGAGCTTCGTGCCAAGGCGGGGCAGGTCTACGGCTTTGCTCCGGAGTTCATCTTGGCGGGCAACGGCTCCGACGAGCTCTTGTCGGTCGTTTTGCGCTCGTGCGCCGGACCGGGCGACCGAGTCGTCTACCCGACCCCCACGTATAGTCTCTACGAGACTCTCGTCGCCATCCAGGGCGCGAAGACGGTCGCCGTTCCGTTCCCGAGCGACTTTCAGTTGCCAGTCGACGGCCTCGGCGAACAGGGTCAAGTCCTCACGATCGTCTGCAACCCGAACGCGCCGTCGGGGACGCTCGCGCCCGTTTCGGCGATCGAGGAGATCGCGCGTCGCGTTCGCGGCCTCTTGGTCGTCGACGAGGCCTACGTCGACTTCTCCAGCGATTCGGCCCTGCCGCTCGTCCACCGCTATGGAAACGTGCTTGTCCTGCGCACGTTCTCCAAGTCGTTCTCGCTGTGTGGAATGCGGATTGGCCTCGCCTTCGGGCACCCGGATCTGCTGGCGGAGCTCGCCAAGGTGAAAGACTCCTACAACATCGGCCGGCTCGGGCTCGTGGCCGCGGCCGCGGCGCTCGACGACCTCCCGTACATGGAAGCGAACGCCGCGCGCGTACGGTCGACGCGCTCCGTGCTCGCCTCCGGGTTGAGCGAGCTCGGCTTCGATGTTCTTCCGAGTGAAACCAATTTCGTTCTCGCGAGGCGGCCCGGGGAAGACCTCGCCCCGCTCCAGAGCCGGCTGAAAGATCGGGGCGTCCTCGTCCGGTATTTCGCGGTCCCCGGCCTTCGCGATGCGCTGCGGATCTCGGTGGGGACCCCCGAAGAGATCCATGCGTTGATAGCCGCGCTCGGGTCTTGACTGCCTCGCCATTTCGCCGATTGTGACCCCATGACGCTATCGATCGATCTCTCGGGCAAACGCGCCTTCGTCGCCGGAGTCGCCGACGACGGCGGCTTCGGCTTTGCCATCGCGAAGTCGCTGGCCGACGCGGGAGCGACCGTTTGCCTCGGTACGTGGCCGCCGGCGCTCGGGATCTTTCAGACGCTCCTCCGCCGCGGGAAACTCGACGAATCACGCGTCTTGGCGGACGGACGCAAGCTGGAGTTCGAACGAATTCTGCCGCTCGACGCCGAGTACGACACGATGGACGACGTGCCTGCCGACGTGCGCGACAACAAGCGCTACAAAGACAACGGCGACTTCACGATTCGCGGCTGCGTCGATGCGATGCGCCAAGACTTCGGCGAACCGTGCGTCGACATCGTCGTCCATTCGCTCGCCAACGCTCCCGAAGTCTCGAAGGATCTGCTCGCGACGAGCCGGCGAGGCTACCTCTCCGCGGTCAGCGTCAGCGCCTATTCGATGGTGGGCTTGGTCGCGCAGTTCGGGCCCCTCATGCGACCGGGCGGCGCGTTCGTGAGCCTCTCGTACCTGGCGAGCGAGCGCGTGATACCCGGTTACGGCGGCGGCATGTCCAGCGCGAAGGCTGCGCTCGAGAGCGACACGCGGGTCCTCGCGTGGGAAGCGGGCCGCAAGTGGGGCCATCGCGTCAACTGCATCAGCGCAGGCCCTCTCGCTTCTCGCGCGGCCTCTGCGATTGGCAAAGACGCGCCGGCCGACGGCTCCGCGAAAGGGACGCCGTTCATCGAAAAGATGGTCGAGTATGTGAAGGGGGTCTCGCCGCTGACCCAAGTGCTTTCGGCCCGCGAGGTAGGTGCCGCGGCCGCGTTTCTGTGCTCCCCGTTGGCGAGCGGGATCACGGGGTGCGTGATCCACGTGGACAAGGGGTATCACGCGATGGGGAAGGGCCCCTAACGCGCATCGTGGCGCCGGTCTTGGCGTAGACTCAGACCATCCCATTTGGCTTCCGGTCCACGGTGAGCGGAAGCGGAAAAGAGACCTTCGCGATGACCGAAGCTCGATGTGCGCATTGCGGGGAGGCGCATCCCCCGGGCACGAGGTTTTGTCCCGCCACCGGTATTGCGTTGCAAGCGGGACCGCCGGCCCAGGCGCCTGCACAGTACGCGGCCGCGCCGTCGCCCCCGAACTTCGGCCAACCATCGTACGGCCAGCAACCGCCGTACGCTCAGCAACCGCCGTACGCTCAGCAACCGCCGTACGCCCAGCAACCGCCATATGCCCAGCAACCGCCGTACGCCCAGCAACCGTACTCGCCGCCCTATGCGCAGCAGACTCCCTACGCTCCGCAGCTGCAGGGACCACCCGACTATGCCCCTCCCCCGCAGGGTATCGGTGGTGGCAAGCCGATAGGCGCCATCATCACCGAGGCCTTCCAGCTCTATCAAAAGCACTTGGTCACTCTGCTGGTCACTTGCGCGATCCTCATCGTTCCGGTGTCTCTCGCGAAGTCCGCCGCGCTGGCGCTAATGCTCGCACCCACCGCCGTCGTCGACGTCGTGGCCAAGAACGCCGCGCACCTCTCGCAGCAATCTGCAGAGCAGTGGCAGCGCCAATTTCAGGAGGCGCAGCGCGATCCGAAAAAGCTTCAACAGTTGCTCCAGGATCACAAAAAAGATCTTCAGGATCTCTCCCGCCATGTCGCCACGACGGGGGTGGCGGTCGGCGGCCTAATGGCCTGGCTCCTCGGATTTCTGGCGATGCTGTTCGGCATCGCCGTGATGTACGGCATCGCAATTCCTCTCGTGACCGGCGCGCTGACGATTCTCGTGGCCGATCGCGCCACCGGAGGCAGCGCTGGGCCGGCGGAGGCCTACAAGCTTCTCTTGGCGCGGCTCGGCAAGTTCCTCAGCGCGTGGATTCCGGCGTTCTTCCTCGTGCTCATCGGCCTTTGTTTTCTCATCGTCCCTGGACTGATCGTCGGGTTCCTGTTCACGTTCGTCGCCCCGGTCGTCCTCCTCGAAAATGTGGGAGGTACCGAGGCGCTCAAACGAAGCGTGACCCTCGTCAAAGCGAACGCGCCTCAGGTGGCGGTCGTGGGCCTCGTCTTTCTGGGCATCCGCATCGTCGCATCGTTTCTCACGCCCCTTTTCATTCCGACCAGCGCTTTTTTCCTCGAAAGCCTCGTCCAGGACGCGCTGCTCTTGCTGCTCATGCCCGTACCGATCATCGGCTCGGTGCTGCTCTACCTCGACATTCGCCGCCAGGCGGACGGCTTGGACGAGCAAGGCCTGCGCGCTGGGATCGAGGGTCTACGGCGCGCATGAGGCCGAAGCTTGTCTGGCCGCGCCGTCGCGTGGTACTCGCTTGACATGCCTTCGGCTTTCACCCCTCCCGCACACGGTCAGCCCATCACGATGGGGGCCGGACAGCAGCTCGTCGTCCCAGACCATCCGATCTTGCCGTTCATCGAGGGCGACGGAACGGGGCGCGACATTTGGAGAGCGAGCGTACGCGTCATCGACGACGCGGTGAACAAGGCGTACGGCGGCAAGCGCAAGATCGCCTGGTACGAAGTTTATGCGGGAGAGAAGGCCTTCAAGCAATTCAACAGCTGGCTGCCCGACGAGACGGTCGAAGCGTTCCGGAAGTACCTCGTCGGAATCAAGGGCCCCCTGACGACGCCGATCGGAGGGGGAATCCGCTCGCTCAACGTCGCCCTGCGCCAGCTGCTCGACCTCTACGTCTGCCTGCGGCCGGTGCGATGGTTCAAAGGAGTGCCGAGCCCCGTCAAGCGCCCGCAGGACGTCGACATGGTCATCTTTCGTGAGAACACGGAAGACATCTACGCGGGGATCGAGTTCGAAGCGGAGAGCGAAGGCGCGAAGAAGATCCTCGCATTCATCGAGAAAGAGTTTCCGAAAGAGTTCAAGAAAATCCGATTTCCCGCTTCGACGGGGATCGGCATCAAGCCCGTCAGCCGCGAGGGAACCGAGCGGCTCGTGCGCGCCGCGATCCAGTACACCCTGGAGACTCGGCGAAAGAGCGTGACGTTCGTCCACAAGGGCAACATCATGAAGTTCACCGAGGGCGCGTTCATGCGCTGGGGATATGCGCTCGCTCAGCGCGAGTTCGCCGACGAGGTCTACACCTGGGATCAGTGGGAAAAGACCAAGGCGTCCAAAGGCGAGGACGCGGCCAATGCAGAGCAGAAGGGCGCCCTCGAGAAGGGCAAGATCTTGGTGAAAGACGCGATTGCCGACATTACCCTGCAACAAGTCTTGACGCGCGCGAAGGACTTCGACGTCATCTCTACGTTGAACTTGAACGGCGACTATTTGAGCGACGCGCTCGCGGCTCAGGTGGGCGGAATCGGGATCGCCCCCGGGGGAAACATCAACTACATCAGCGGGCACGCGATCTTCGAAGCGACCCACGGCACGGCGCCGAAATACGCCGACCTCGACAAGGTCAACCCGGGCTCGGTCATCTTGAGCGGCGAGATGATGCTGAGGCACATGGGCTGGAGCGAGGCCGCCGATCTCGTCATTCGCGGGATGGACGGGGCGATCGCGAGCAAGCGTGTGACCTACGACTTCGCCCGTCTCATGGAAGGGGCGACCGAGATCAAGTGCTCGGAATTCGGGGACAACATCATCGAGCACATGTGAGACACCCGGGAGAGACCCATATGCCTACGCGCAAGAAAATCGGATTGATTGGATCGGGCAACATCGGCGGCGAGCTCGCGCGCCTGTGCGCGAACGAGGAGCTGGGCGACGTTTTTCTCTTCGACATCCCTGCCAAGGAGAACTTCGCGAAAGGCAAGGCCCTCGATCTCGAACAGAACGGAGCGGTGCTCGGCTACGACTCCAACATCCGGGGAACCGGAAACTGGGGAGACCTCGAAGGGGCCGACGTCCTCATCATCACCGCCGGCATCCCGCGCAAACCGGGGCAGTCGCGCGACGACCTCGTCGCCACCAATCTCCCGATCATTCGTGACGTCGCGGGCAACGCGAAGAAGGTGTGCCCCAACGCGTTCGTGATCGTCATCAGCAATCCGCTCGACGCGATGGTCTACGAATACAAGCGGGTCGTCCAAGCGCCGAAGAACCTGGTGGTCGGCATGGCCGGGGTGCTCGACAGCGCGCGCTTCCAGCTATTTCTGGCCCGAGAGCTCGGTGTGAGCGTCAAAGACGTGCGCGCGATGGTCCTCGGCGGGCACGGCGACGACATGGTCCCGGTGCTCTCGATGACGACGGTGCACGGCGTTCCGGTCTCGGCGCTCATCGCGAAAGACAAGCTCGACAAAATCGTGGACCGAACGCGAAAGGGCGGCGGCGAGATCGTCAATCTGATGGGCACGAGCGCCTACTACGCCCCCGCCACGAGCGCGGTCGCGATGGCCAAGGCCTACCTCCACGACGAGAAGCGAATGCTCGCATGCGCGGCTTACTTGGAAGGCGAGTACGGGTACCGCGACCTCTTCATGGGCGTGCCGGTCGTGCTCGGCGGGAAGGGGATCGAGAAGATCGTCGAAATCCCGCTCACCGAAGACGAAAAGGGAATGCTGGCGAAGAGCGCCAAGAGCGTCCAGGCGGTCGTCGACATCTGCAAGAAGGGCTGAGCCGGCAGCGGTCCCGCGGGAGAAAAACTTGCCCGGATAGCCCGCTTCGCGCGAAATCGCGGGGCCATGCATCGGCGCAATTTCCTTGCTGCGTTGGCGGGCGGCCCGCTGCTTTCGTACGCCCGCCGCGCTCGGGGCGCGGAGATTGCGAGCCGCCTGAAATCGGTGACCCGCGACGCGCGCGGAACGACGCTGTTTCTCGCGCTCGAGCACGCGCCGTTCCCGGCGCCGGGCGCACCCTACCGCGACGACACGGTGATCGTCTTCGTCCCGGCGCATTTCCGCTTCCGGGAGGAAGAAGGCGTCGCCACCCTCGTTCACTTTCACGGTCACAACACCACCGCCGAGCAGGCGGTCGCCGCGCACGAGCTTCGCGAGCAACTCGCCGACAGCAAGCAAAACGCGGTGCTCGTCGTGCCGCAGCTCGCAGTCTCGTCGCCGGACTCCTCGTGCGGCAAGCTCGAGTCACCCGGCGGGCTCGTTCGGCTGCTGGGAGAGAGCGTCGGCGTCGCAGCACGCGAAGGACGCACGACGCTCGGCGACACGGCCTTTCCCGAACGCGCGGCCCTCGGGACGGTGTGCGTCTCGGCGCACTCGGGGGGCTACCACGCGGCGGCGAGCTGCCTTCGGGCGGGGGGCGTCGACATCCGCGAGGCGTACCTTTTCGACGCCCTCTATGCAGAGCCAGATGCGTTCCGACAATGGGTGGTCGCCCGTCACGGCGAGCCCCTCCACCGGCGCCACAAGCTCGTGACGTACTTCACCGAAGGCGGCACGACCGAGGCGTGCAGCGAGACGCTCCGCGCTCAGCTCGAGCGTGCGGGGGTGCTTTGCGAGCACGAGGCGCAGGAGGGTGAGCTCTCGCGCCGAGACCTGTCCCATGCCGACGCGGTGTTCGTTCGCACGGGTCTCTGGCACTCGAACGTCACCTGGGAGACCAACGCCCTGCGCGACTGCCTCTACGCCTCGGCGCTCCCGAGGCACCTTCCCACGACGTGGTTTGCCCGAAAGGTCGGCGCGCGGCCCCTGGAGAAGCGCCGCCGATAGCGCGACTATTTCTATGACCCTGGCGTCCTTTGCGCCCCGGGCGGTTCTCTCACCATCCGGCGCGACCCGGTGCACGACGCCTGTGCTAGCGTCTCCGCCGCATGAAAATCCACGAGTACCAGGCGAAGCAAATGTTCGCCCGCTACGGCATTCCCATCCCGCGCGGCTATCCGGCCCTGTCGGTCGAGGAAGTGGAAGTCGCCGCCAAGAGGCTCGCACAGGAGACGGGGAGCCCGGTCGTCGTGGTCAAAGCGCAGATCCACGCGGGCGGCCGGGGAAAGGGCGGCGGCGTGAAAGTGGCCAAGGCAGGGGCGGCCGAGGCACGCGAGATTGCCCAGAAGATGCTCGGCATGCAACTCGTCACCCACCAAACCGGGCCCGAAGGGCAGAAGGTTCGCAGGCTCTACGTCGAGCAGGGGCTGGACATCAAGCGCGAACTCTATCTCGGCGCTGTCGTCGATCGAGACAAGCGACGCGTCGCCTTCATGGCGTCGACCGAGGGTGGCGTCGAGATCGAGAAGGTCGCCGCAGAGACGCCCGAGAAGATCGTGACCGTGCACGTCGACCCCACGGTAGGGCTGGCGGCCTATCAAGCGAGGCAGCTGGCTTTCGGCCTCGGTCTCGGGAGAAAGGAGACGCTCGGGCAATTCGTGAAGCTCATGACGGCCCTGTACGAGCTCTTCACCCGAGAAGACTGCTCGCTGTGCGAGATCAATCCCCTCGTCGTGGCCAACCAGAGCGACGTGTTCGCGCTCGACGGGAAGCTCAATCTCGACGATAACGCCGAATTTCGGCACCCGGAGTGGCGCGAACTCGAAGACAAAGACGAGGCGGACCCCGTCGAACTCGAGGCCAAAGCGGCGGGGCTCAACTACGTGTCGCTCGACGGCAACGTCGGATGTCTGGTCAACGGCGCCGGGCTCGCCATGGCGACGATGGACATCATCAAGCACTTCGGCGCCGGGCACGGCGTGGCTCCGGCGAACTTCCTCGACGTCGGCGGGGGCGCGACCCAGGAGCAGGTGACCAAGGCGTTCAAGATGATCCTCAAGAGCTCCAAGGTGAAGACGATCTTCGTCAACATCTTCGGAGGCATCATGAAGTGCGACGTCATCGCAAACGGCGTGGTCGCCGCGGCGCGGGAAATTGGCCTCCAAGTGCCCCTCGTCGTGCGACTCGAAGGGACGAACGTCGAACTCGGGCGCAAGATCCTCGGCGAGAGCGGCCTTGCGATCCAGGCTGCTTCGACCATGGCGGACGGCGCTCAGAAAGTGGTGGCGGCGGTGACGCGGCAGGCATCCGGCCCTGCACGCTCCGAGTCCGAGGCGGGAGGTGGAAGGTGAGTGTTCTGGTCGGCAGCGGCACACGGCTGCTCGTACAAGGGATCACCGGCAGCGCCGGCGCGTTCCACGCGAAGCAGATGATCGAATACGGCACCCACGTCGTGGCGGGGGTAACCCCGGGGCGGGGTGGCGAGCGGTTCGAGAACAAGGTCCCCGTCTTCGATACCGTCGCCGAAGCGGTGAAGGCGACCGGGGCGAACGCGAGCTGCATCTTCGTTCCGCCGCCGGGGGCCGCGGATGCCATTCTCGAGTCTCTCGACGAGTCGCGCATCGCGCTCGTCGTGTGTATCACCGAGGGCATCCCCGTCATCGACATGCTCAAGGTGCGGCGCGTGCTCGAAGGGCGCACAGGCACGCGCCTCATCGGCCCGAACTGTCCCGGGATCATCACACCAGGGGCTTGCAAGATCGGCATCATGCCCGGCCACATTCACAAGGCGGGTCACGTCGGCGTCGTTTCGCGCTCCGGAACCCTTACCTACGAGGCGGTGGGTCAGCTGTCGGCTCTCGGCATCGGGCAGTCGACCTGCATCGGCATTGGCGGTGACCCGGTCGGCGGAATGGATTTCGTCGACGTGCTCGAGCTCTTCCAATCTGATCCCGACACGCACGGCGTCATCCTCATCGGTGAGATCGGCGGCGGGGCCGAAGAGCGCGCCGCGAGTTTCATCCGCGAGAAGATGAACAAGCCCGTGGCTGCTTTCATCGCCGGAACGACGGCCCCGCCCGGCAAGCGCATGGGGCATGCGGGCGCCATCATTTCCGGCGGGCAGGGAACGGCCGGCGAAAAGATCAAAGCGCTCGAGCGAGCGGGAGCGCGCGTCGCGCCGACGCCGAGCGACATGGCGACCACCCTTCGCAGCATGATGGGGTGATCACAACCGTTGCGCTGGGCGCTGTTTTCCCCTAGAGAAGCCGCCCCGCGAGACCTCGTTGAGGAGACCGTCGATCCATGGCCGTTCAGCGCACCTTGTGCATCGTCAAGCCCGACGCCGTCGAAAAACGGACTGCAGGAGCCATTCTCCAGCGGGTCGAGGAGTCCGGGTTTCGAATCGTCGCCCTTCGCATGATTCACCTCAGCCGCGGCGAAGCGGAAGGCTTCTACGAGATTCACCGCCAGCGACCCTTCTTCGGCGAACTCGTTCGTTTCATGACCCGCTCGCCGGTGGTCGTTGCAGTACTCGAGCGTGACGAGGCGGTCACAGGGTGGCGCGATCTCATGGGCGCTACCGATCCCGCAAAAGCCGCTCCGGGTACGATTCGCAAGACGTTCGGCTCGAACGTCGGCGAGAACGCGACCCACGGGTCGGACTCGCTGGAGAACGCAAGAGTGGAAATCGGGTTTTTCTTTGCCGGCAGGGAGGTCGCGTCCACGCCGTGAACGGCACTCACGCGCGGACACCCCGGTCCGCGCTTGCCGAGCGTCGATGTCAGCAGTAGTTCGAAAAGTCTAGAGACGAACGTTTGGACGCGGGGGCGGCGCGTCGGTCCGGTCCGAGGTTGGCTCTGGATCGGGCCATGATGCAGCTGCTCGAGGCCCCCGTATGTCGTCGGATCAGAACGGACCCAAGCCGGATTCGCAGCGAAACCCCCTGTCGGCCGGCAGGAGATTGAGCGCGCGCGCGCCGTCCGCTTGGGGAGCCTCGCGGGACGCGCTGGCCGCGGTCCACAATCTCGAGGCATTGCTTCGGAGCCCGAGCGTTCCCTACCAGACCCTCCTCGACCTTCTCCCCGAGCTACGGGACAGCGCGGCCGTCATTCGCGAAGCCTTCGACGGGGCGGCACGGAGCGGCGCGGCCACCACGGCAGTAGGTGCGTACGGAAGCGAGCGCGTTGCGGAGTTCGGCCTTCTTCTCGACGCGACGGCGACGGCACCGGGAGACCGGGAAGCGCTGGCGCTTCGAGCCCACGAACTCGCCGACGAGCTGGAATCGTCGGCCGACTTGCTCGCGTTGCTCGATCGCGCGTCCTCCCCGGTGGCGACCGAAGTGAGCATGAATCTCATCGTGCGCGAGACCGCCCGCATTTCGGGCACCGGCCGCGGCCGAGAGCTCATCGTTCGCTTCGACGAAGCGAACCCGGATTGCGTACTGACGACCGACCCCTACGCGGCCGGACCGCTCCTGGCAATCGCCATTGCGCGCGTGTACGGCGCGACGATGGGGGAAGTCGCCGTGCGCGCGAGGTGCTCGCCGCCGAACGCGACGCTCCTGGTCGAAGCCGCGAGCCCTTCGGACCTCGCGTTTCCCATTACCGCTATGCGCGTGCTTCCGCCGGTGCCTCCGACCGACGACGCGGCTCGGTACGTGAGCGAGCAGATTGGGGCCCTCTTGCTCGTCGAACCGGCTCGATGGGCGATCGCGTTCACGTCCGCGGCCGGTTGATTTTTTTTGCCCGACGTTCGAGTGTGGCCGGCACAGGGAACAACGGATGAGTAGCCCCGAAACGCTCCAAGTGCGTGTCGAGCAAGCATACGCCGACCGCCAGCTCCTATCCGACGTCGATCATCGCTCGGCGATCGAAGCCACCATCGACGCGCTCGATCGGGGCGAGCTACGCGTCGCCTCGCCCCCGGAGCGGGAGGGCGAAGCGTGGACGACGCACCCCTGGGTCAAGCAAGCGATCTTGCTCTACTTCGGGCTCCGCAAAATGGAGACGCTCGAGTGCGGCCCGCTCGAGTTTTACGACAAGATCCCCGTCAAGCGAGGCCTGGCTGCCGCCGGCGTGCGCGTCGTGCCCCCGGGGGTCGTCCGATTCGGGGCATTCCTCGAGCCGGGAGCGGTGCTCATGCCGGGCTACGTGAACATCGGCGCCCGCGTCGGCGCCGCGACGATGATCGATACCTGGGCGACGGTGGGGTCGTGCGCGCAGATCGGACGCGACTGCCACCTCGCCGGAGGCGTCGGCATCGGCGGCGTGCTCGAGCCCCCGAGCGCGCAGCCCGTCATTGTCGAAGACGGCGTCTTCGTCGGTTCTCGCGCCGTCGTCGTCGAGGGGATGTGGGTCGGGCGCGAGGCGGTGATCGGCGCCGGCGTCGTGCTGACGTCGTCCACTGCCATTCTAGACGTAAGCGGGCCGCAGGTCGTCGAGTACCGCGGGCGGGTGCCCGCGCGTAGCGTCGTGATTCCCGGGACACGAACGAAACGATTTGCCGCCGGCGATTTCGGCGTCCCGTGCGCGCTCATCATCGGAAAGCGCAGCGCCAGCACCGACCGCAAAGTGACCCTGAACGCGGCGCTGCGCGACTTCGGCGTCCCGGTCTAGTAGGACGCCCCCCTCGATGGAAACCGCCCAGCTTCTCGACGAGACCCTCCTCTGGCTCTGCGCCGTCCCCTCGCCCATCGGCGAGGAGCGCCCGCTGTGCGACGCCGTCCAGGCTCGCCTGGGCCGCCTGCCGCTGTCCGCTCCTATCCGCCGCTACGACAACTCGATCGTGGTTCCCGTGACGCGCCGCCGCGGGCCCCGCGTGGCCTTGGTCGGGCACCTCGACACGGTGCGCACCGAGAACGGGCCGGCGCACATCAGCGGCGATCGCTGCTTCGGCTCCGGTGCGAGCGACATGAAAAGCGGACTGGCCCTGATGATCGCGCTCGCCGAGACGTTGAATCTGGCCGCCCTCGGATGCGATCTCACGCTCGTCTTTTACGCCCGCGAAGAAGGGCCCTTTGCCGAGAACGAGCTCGGTCCGGTCCTCGATCGCGACCCCGAGCTCGGACAAGTCGATCTCGCTGTGTGCATGGAGCCCTCGGACAACAAACTTCATCTCGGCTGCGTCGGATCCGTTCACGCGACCGTGACCTTCGTCGGACGCTCCGCACACAGCGCGCGGCCCTGGGAAGGGGAGAACGCGATCACGATGGCCGCTGATTTCCTGGCGCAGGTCGGCGCCGCTCCAGCCGTGGAGAGCGTCGTCGAGGGCCTGACCTACCGTACGGTCACGACCGTGACGCAGGCGCGCGACGGCGGCCGCGGAAGAAACGTCGTACCCGACCGCTTCGTCCTCAACCTCAACCACCGCTTTTCCCCCGACCGAACACTCGACGAAGCCAAGGCGGACCTGCGTGCGCTCGTCGGAGACCGCGCGCAGATCGAGTTCACGGACCTCTCTCCGGCGGCGCGCCCGAGCGCGACCCATCCGCTGGTCCGCGCGCTGGTCGCCGCCGGGGTTCGCGCCGTGGAGCCGAAGCAGGCTTGGACGGACGTCGCGCGATTCGCCGCGCACGGCGTCGCTGCCGTGAACTTCGGTCCCGGCGAGAACGCCCAGGCCCACCAGAAGAACGAGTCGACGTCCCTCGAGCTGGTCCACGAGGGGTACGCCATCGTCGCCAAGTGGCTGGCGTCTCTCGGTCCCCGAATCTCGTAGAAGGGCGCGCCGCTGTGGGAGGATGCGTGGCGATGACCCGAGCTTGGCCGCTCGCGCTAACGGCTCTCTTGGGCTGCGGGCTGCAGCGCGGCTCGATACCGGACGCGGGCGCTACGGCGACAAACCACACGGCGGAGTCCGTCGTCGCAGAGGCCGATGCGGGGCGTGTTCCGGTAGTGCCCGTGCCTCCACTCTTGAGCGCTCAGCCGGTCCACAAG
>JBAULD010000609.1:0-4237 GCA_049578005.1 Polyangiaceae bacterium | reverse complement strand
GTACTACGTTCAGTACGACCTAAATGGTTGCTGTCTGCGCGCGCCGTGGATCATGGAGAAGGACGACTTCCGGTATCAGCTCTCGTTCGGAGAAGACGTGTTCGGAGGCCCGCGCTGGCGCGATCTGGTCGGGCCTGAGAAAGCGGACGAATATGTCGCCAAGCGAGCCGTTCCCGTAATGCTCGACAGCACCGGCGAGCCCGTGAAGCGAAACTTCGTACACGTCGACGACCTGATCGACGCAATTTTGCTTTCGATCGATCGGCCCAAGGCCCGCAAGCAGACCTTCAATGTTTGTATGGACGAGCCGGTGGACTACGGGGAGCTCGGAAGGTACCTCACTCAGTCGCGAGGACTGCCCACTGTTCCGGTTCGCACCAGTTTTCATTCGACTTGGCTCGACAACAGCAAGGCCAAATTCCTCCTTGGTTGGCGTCCGCGCTACGACCTGAAAGCAATGACCGATGCGGCATGGGAGTATGTGCGCGCTCCCGACGACAAGCGGGTCATCTGGTATCCCGGCTGAACCTCGCGGGCGAGCGCGCCACTCGGGCGAAAGGTCCTCGACGGGATCGCCGGGGTGCGGCACCCTAGGCCAATGCAACTCGTCCAGATCGAGGATGTAATCCCTAAAATGTATCAGGATCAGCTCGAGGCGGAGACGTCGGCCTTGGCCTGGTTCTTCCACAAGGAGACGGCCAGGCCCGGATTGAAGTTCTCCAACAATTATGGAGGGTTCTTCCATATGGCGTTCGACATCACGTCCCATGCGCCTGTGATCTCCACGATCAACGGCCTGCTCGTTCCCTTGTTGTTCGTGGCCACTGACAAGGCCAGCGTGAAGTTCCACGAACTCATCCGGATTCGGCTTGGCATGTTTCCCAGAACGATGCTCGATGCGCCCTACCACAACCCGCATGTCGACTTTTACGAGCCACACATCGTGGGGCTGTACTACGTGAACGATTCGGATGGCGACACGGTCGTCTTCAACGAGACGTTCGAGACGGTAACGATCGAGCAATCCGCAGAAAGAGCCAACGAAGGATCCTTCACCGAGCTCGCGCGTATCTCACCGAAGAAAGGGAGGATGGTCTTCTTCGATGGCAAGCACTACCACGCGAGCATGCACCCGAAAGAGCATGCGCATCGCGTGGTCGTGACGTTCGATTTCAGGTGAGCGCCCGCATCGCCGCGGGGGTTCGGGAGCCGCTCCGGCGGCGCGCGTTCAAGTGAAGATGCCGGGCAGCGGACCGGTGTACTGGGAGGCCGCGCCCAAGCTGTTCATCGTGACGCCGAAGATAGGAGCGAGCGCGAGCCATACGTCGTTGAACGGCCGGTTGCCCGTCCCGCCGGTCTGGGTTGGCAGCGATCCGTTCGTCACTTTCAGGAACGTCCCTCCGTTGAGGCGGGTGTTCTTTCCGCCGAAGATGATGAGGGGCATATTCTGCTGGTTGTGATCCCAGGCCCTCGCCACCTCGGTGAGGTAGACGATGATCGTATTGTCGATCAGCATGTTGCCGTCGATGTCGGGCGTCGTCGCGAACTCCTGAAGAATTGCCGCCGTCGAGGTCGAGTAAAACTGGTTGATCTGGTTCAACCAGGCAGGCGTATTCGGATCCCCTGCCGGATCGCTGTGGCTCGGCGGATGGTGCGGAGTCGACTGCAAGTTGCCCGCGATCGTTGCCCCCTGGAACGTCCCGGGAAAGACGACCCAGCTGGTGCCCGCGGCCCACATGAACGTGGCGACCCGGACCAGATCGCAGGTAAACGCGGTCTTGATGAGACGCAGCTGCGTCTGACCGAGATCCAGATACGGGTGGCTCGTCGGCTGGTTCGGCACGTAATAGTCGGAGCCGCCCAGGTCGCTATAGACGGTGGAATTATTGTCGTATTCCTGCTTGCCGGTGCTGGTCGCCGTGTAGTCCATCGGCATCGCCGGCTTCGAGCAGACCGAGCTCGTGGTCGTCGTCGTGGTCGTGCCGTAGGTTGCCTGGAGGCTGGCCTCGAGCTGCGCGATCGCATCGGCGTGGGCGGTGAGCCGATCCTTTTCACTGGCCGGCACGAGGGTCTTCAAGCGCGCGAGATCGCTCTGCAAGTATGTGACGACGCTGAGCTTCTGCGCCAAAATCTGTGCGTTGGTGTTGGCGGTCGAACCTGTCGGTAAGGCGCCTCCGAAAATGCGCGTGAACACATTGAGCGGCGAAGTTTCTGGGTAAAGCGGTTGGCGGGCAACGCTTGGGTCACTTTGGCCTTGGATCGGCGCCAGGTACGACAGCACGCGCGGACCCACCTCGTCGCGATCGGAACGGACGTCGGCCGCGAGCTGCAACGACCCGAAGGGCGTGGGGTTGGGGAAATTGGGTCCACCGAGGCCCGGCGCCTTCTGAAGCAGAATCTGGTCGATCGAAGGGCCGCCCGCGCAGTGGTCTTGCTGGCCGACCATTCCGATCGTGGGCACTCCCGTCATCATCGCGCAGAAGCCGCCCTCGTGCGTGTTCTGGCCGCCCCCCGAATCGTTGCCGCCACCTGCGGCGATGAGGTTCACCCCGTCGACCATGACCATGTACTGCTGGAGCGGTGTGAAGGGGGCGCTCTCCATCGGGAGCGTGAAGTTGGTCGTCGTCGCCGTTGCGGTCGGACGCCAGTTGGTGAGCCCGGGGTTTGCTCCGAGCGGATGGTGAATGACGAGAAAGCGAAGCGGCGCAGCGGCACCTGCCGCGCGGGCCTCGATTGAGCGCAGAAGCGGCACCATCAACGCGGCAGAGCCGCCCAGACCGCGAAGGAACGAGCGACGAGCGTACTTGTAAGAAATCACTGCGTACCTCCTGCACGTGTCCGCATGAAGTCGGCGAGGAGCACGTTGCTGAACAGAGACTTGACCGTGCCGTCGATTTGGGTCCGGATAGGCCCGATTTCACAAGTGTTGTATATCTGGATCGCCGAACCGATGGCGTAGCTGGCCATTTGCTGAACCGAGCAGCCGTCGATCACGCCGGTGGCCACGAGGGCTTGGGTGAAGGCCTGTACGCCGGTGATCGTCTGGGGAGCGAGCGGCGAGCTCGGAACGAAGGTCGCCGTAGGATCGATGGGCCGGTTCGCTTCGTCCACCGTTCGGTAGTTGCCTATCGGGCCGAAGTTCTGGAGGACGCGCGCATACGGATCCATCTGGGAATGGCACGTCTTGCACGGCTGGAACGTCATGCGCGCGTCGGACTGCAGGATCTCGCTGTCGCAGGTGGACAAGGTCTGCGTGCCGTCCGGGGACTTGCAGGCGATGACATTCTTTGCGGAGGGCGTCGACAGATCGACTGGCGAGCCGAGCGAATCCTGGCAGATCACGTTGTCGTGGATCCCCTTGCCGCGTTTCACGATCGACGTGAGCGAGGGATCGGAGGCGGACCACAGATAGCTTGGCTGGGTGAGGATTCCGCTCCGTCCCTGGGAGGCGGGCCACGTGGCCGGTACAAAGGTCGTGTCGCTGGTCGGCATTTGGCCCGCGTACGTCACACCTGGGTACAGCGTGGCGAGCCGCTGGTTCACGAATACGGTCTGAGAAGTCAGCAACTCGTCGATCTTTCCGCTCCCGTTCCAGAGGATCGCGTTCACGAAGTCTTGCGTCGAGGTCAGCAGGTCGTTCTCGATGCCCGCCTGATCCTGTTCCGTCGTCGACAGCGTTGCCAAGAGCGATGTGTCTTTGGTCTTCGAGAACATCTGCCCGATGTTGAACCAGCCGAGGACGATGTTCGTCAGATTCGCCTGCACTGCCGGCAAGGCGAGGAGCCGGTTGATTTGCGTCGTGATCCCGGCTGTCGTTCCCAGATCACCGTTCGCGGCCGCCGCCATGAGCGCGGCGTCAGGCAGGGTGCCCAGAAGCGTGAAGCCCAGCTGGCTGGCGACTTCGTAGGGCGTGAGGGTCGTGCTCGGGTAGTTGCCGTTGGCGTCGGCCGTCAAGGTCGACGGGCCCAGCTCCGTTCGATAGATGAACGAAGGCGATATGATGATCGCCTGAATCAAAAGTTCGATTCCGGTCTTGTAGTCTTGCATCGCGCCTTGCGCGTACACGCTCATCAGATTCGTCAGTTCGCTGGGATCGAGCGGCCGCCGGTATGCTTTCGGCGCGAAAGTCTGAAGGAACGTGGTGGCACAGGCCGTCTGCGCGGCGGCTGTGGTGCCCGTGCAGGGGGCGATTGTGGTTGTGACGGTCGGGTCGATTTGAGTCAGAGCGGCCTGCGAC
>JBAULD010000608.1:0-19138 GCA_049578005.1 Polyangiaceae bacterium | reverse complement strand
CCTTTCCGGACTTCGAAGCGGAGCGCTCCGCGATCGCGTCGTACGCGTCATCGAGCGGGTGGGGGTGGGCTATGCGATCGATCGGGCCGTGCGCACGCTGTCCAAGGGAATGCTGCAGCGAGTCGCGCTCGCTGCTGCTCTCGTGCACGATCCGGAGCTGCTCGTCCTCGACGAACCGATGAGCGGTCTCGACCCCGTAGGGCGAAAAGAGGTGCGGGACCTCATCGTCGAGGAGAAGCACAAAGGGCGCACCGTTTTCTTTTCCAGCCACATCTTGAGCGACGTCGAGCTGCTCTGCGACCGGGTGTGCATCCTTCGAAAAGGAGAGGTGGTCGTCTCGGGCGCGCTCCGCGATCTGCTGGCCGAAGGCAAGCGGCACAGCGAGATCACGATCGGCTGTGCAAGCGAGGACTTGCGGGGATCGCTCGCGAAGATTGCGCGGGTCACGCGCGCGGTGGGCGACGTCCTCGTTATGGAGGTGGAGGGCGACGCGGCCGTACGCAATGTGGTCGAGCGCGCGCTCGCGGAAGGCGCCCGACTCGACAGTGTTGCGCCGAAGCGAGAAACTTTAGAAGATCTCTTCGTGCGGAGAGCCTTGGAGTAGCCTCGCCAGCCAAATCGTTCGGCGCTTTAGAATCGGCCGGATAAACCGAGCCCGCCCGGCGAAATGGACAATCTCGGCAAGTCGCGTTTTCGCACGTGCACCACCTCGGGCACGAACGTGAGCTCCGCGTGGACCGCACCGATGATGGCCGTGAGAAGAAAGCCACCGGCAAGAAGGTCGCCACCGATCGCAGCGTTGTACGCGGTGCTTCGATACGCCATCGCAGTCGCGCGCTGGTTCAGGATTAGTGCGTCGCTCTCTTGACTGCTCTCATAGAGGGACACGGCAGCGCCGACGACGCTTCCTACGGCGAGCAAAGCTTGGCTCGAAAAAAAGACCCACCCCAAACCCTCCTGGCCGTTCTGGAATTGCCCGACACCGAACGGAATGAGTGCGCGCCAGCGCGAGTTGTGCTCGACGACGTGCTCCTCGGTCGCGAGCTTCTCCAGCATGGCCAAGCGGAGCGGAGCCTTTTGCCGCTCCAACTCCGCCCTCGCCCTTTCCGCCTGCTTTCTTTGGGCCTCTTCCTGCTGGATCTTCTCGAGCTCGGCGCGCAGCCGAGTCTTAACGTCGATGAAGGCGTCGATCGCTTCGAGCTGTATCCGCAGTCTGTCGGGGTCGTAATCGGGCTTTTCCTTCAGCAGGGTCTCGAATATCCCGCTGGCCTCCTCCTTCCTCCCCTCCGCGACGAGCACGGCGCCTAGATACATCCGGGCGTCGGCCAACTTGTCGGGGTCGTTGAGCTCGCGGCTCGAAGCGCCGAGCAGAGTACGCAGGCGAGTCTCGGCCTCTGCGTACTTGCGCGCGGCGTACGCGCTGTACCCCTTCTCGAGGTCGCCGACCGCGTCCGCGCGAGCGATGCTCGCCGGCCCAAGGATGAGCGCGACGAGCGCGGCGGAAGAAAAGGTAGAACGGAGGGACCCCTCTCGGCGTGCAAGGGAGGCACGCCGGCCATCGCTGACCGACGCTGCCTGGCTAGTCCCTCCGGGCCCTCTACGCATGCCTCCAGGAGTAGCTATAGCCGTACTCCCTGGCTAACGTATCGGATTGATTGGATTTGGGTGCGACGGTTTCGCGCCCTCATGACTCGGGTCCGAAGGCTAGAACGTCACGCGAATCTCTTGTCCCGCGACGAGACGTATGGGGCGTCGCTCGTCGGTCTCGATTTGGCGCACGGTGATGGACCGGTACTGGCTCTTCAAGGCGACCGTGTTTTGGCCGGCGCGAATGACGAGCTGCGGATCTTCGACGATTTGATAGGTCTTGTCCCCGTCGCCGCTCACTTGGAGCGTGGCCGGCTTTACTGGGACGTTGACCGAGAGCCTGTCGTCCTTGTCGCCGGCGGCCAGCGCTACCTGGACCGGCGTGCAGACCGCGCAGTCGAAGACGAGCAAGTGCGGCTTGGTGTCGAGTCGCAACGTCGCCTGTGTACTCTCATCGATCGCTGCAGCGCCGTCGATGGACAGTTTTACCCCCATCGGGGGCGTCAGCTCCAGCGTGATGGTCCGTTCGATGCGCTCAAACCGGGAAGCTACGGTTGCTGCCGGCGCCCGCGCCAGGTGCTGAGTCGACGCACTGGGCACCGGAAGCTCGCTCACCGCGAGAGCCGGGCCGCCCGCCGAACGCGGAGTCTGTGCAGAAACGACCTGCGTCGCGGCGCTCGGCGCGGGCGGGCCGCTCGGCGCGGCGTGCGTACGCGCCCACCGACCCACCCCGAACGCGACGGCGCCGAGTCCGACCATCAAGACGAGAGCGACTGCTGCGCGACGCGCGAATCGCGCCCGCGCCTCCGCACGGTTCATGGTCGCGACGATGCGCAGAAGGTGCGGATCGTCCGGCGCGTGCGCGAGTGCACGGTTGTAGTCTGCCGCCGCAGCAAGAACGTGGTGGCGCTTTCGCGCGTCGTTGCCCAGCGCGCAGAGTCTGTCGACCATCCGTTTCGCGTGGGCTTGCTCGAAGATCACCGGGCTCTCAAGCCAGGCCTCGAGCTCCTCGGCGGGAGCCGAAACGCCGAGTCGGTCGAGCTCCGCGCTCGTGGCCGCACGCATCGCGGTCGCGTCCGTGAACCGATCCCCGGGGGCGTGGGCGAGCGCGCGGTCCAAAATGGCGCTCCACTGGCTACCCACGATCGGCCGCTCCCTTTGCGCGTCCGGATAGCGCCCGTCGAGAACTCGCCTCAGCACTTGCGCGGGGTTGGCGCCCTCGAAGGGCAAATGCCCTACCATGCACTCGTAGACGAGCACCCCGAGTCCGAACACGTCGGCTCGCGCGTCGACATCAGCCCCTTCGATCTGCTCGGGCGCCATGTGCGCCGGACTGCCGAGCACCTGTCCGGTGGACGTAACCCCTTGGGCGTCGAGCAGCTTTGCGATCCCGAAGTCCGTCAGCTTCACCACGGTGGTGGCCCGCCCCGCAGGACCGCTCGCGCGGTGCTCGATGAGGACGTTCTCGGGCTTGACGTCACGGTGCACGACACCGTTGGCATGCGCATGTGCGAGCGCCCCGAGCAGCTCGATCGCCAGGGCCGCGGCCACCTCGGGCGGCATGGCTTTGTGTCTTTGCAGTAGCTTGCGCAACGTCGTTCCGCCGAGCAGCTCCACGACGAGATACTGCTCGGGTTCATCCGGATCGCTGACGTCGAACACCTCGACGATGTTGGGGTGACGCAGCTTGGCCACCGCCCGCGCCTCCGTGTTGAAGCGGGAGACCACCTCCGGCGAGTCGCGCAGGTGCGGATGGATCACTTTGACCGCGACCTCCCGGCCGAGCCGTCGGTCGAGGGCGCGATAGACCGTGGCCATGCCGCCGTGGCCGAGCTCTTCGAGGAGCTCGTACTTGGCCAGCTGAGGAAATCGTCCCCTTTGCGCGGCGGATGCCGCATCCATCGCCACTATTCTAGCACCCGACACCGCGGCCTGGATCGTTGCTTACGCACTCGCCTGCGCGAGCAGCTCAGCGTGGTAGGAGTGAAACGCGCTACCCGCGGGCCATTGCGGCGCTCCCGCCAGAAGCGACGGCACCTCCCCGGCACGACCGCGGTCCACCGCGACGATTGCCTCCGCGTACCGCATGGCCCAATGGACGAGCGGCGATGCGGCTCCGGCTTTTGCGAGGAGAGCGGCGTCTCCGTCCTGGCTGACGTGCGCGAAGGCTCGCGCCAAAGCACCGAGCGCGCGGCGCAGGAGCGCGATGCGACGGCGAGCGAACAAGCCGGCAGCCGGCATGGGCAGGGCTTGCAACACCTCGGCCTTCCGCAGGGCTGCGTCGCGCTCGCCTTCGAACGTATCTAGGAGGGTCTCGACGAACAGGCGCTGCTCGATCGCCGCGTCCCAAGCGGGACCCTTCACAGCGCGCGAGAGCGATCGCCGCGCAGCCTCCGGCGAACCGTACGCCGCGTATGCGGTCGCGCGAAGCAACGGTCCGACGGTCTCGGCGTGAGCGGCGCGCGCGAACGAGCCTTCCCAAGCCGCGATGACGCGTTCTGCGTCCCCCGACATCAGCAATTTGCGCATTCGCAATCGCCCGACGAACGCAGGAGCGAGAAGGAGGACGGCGAATGCAAGCAGCGGCAGCGCCGCTCGAGGGTCTCGTCCGATCGTCTGAGCGGCGAGCACGGCGCTGAAGGCGGCCACGGCAAGCGGCAACAAAGCGAGCGTGCGCGTCGGACGGCGCGGCGTCGGCGATGACATTGATGCCCCCATAATGATTAAGGCCGGATGCGCCGCGCGCAACACCTTCGGCAAAATCCGGGCTAGGCTGTCGAAGCATGCGCACCGTGACGGATGTCGAGGCCTACTTGCTACGCCTGAGACGGCGGTTTGGGACCGTCGACGACCAGCCCGGCACTTTCCTCGTCGAGTCTAGCGGCGGGATGCCTCCGGTGGCGGTGCGGGTGGACCCGCCCCTCGTCGTTCTCCGCGTCCACATCGGTGACGTCAAGCCTGGCGCAGACCACACCCCCATCTTCCGAAGGCTCCTGGAACTGAACGCAAAGCAGTTGGTTCACGCGAGCTATGGGCTGGACGATGACCACGTCGTCCTCTCGAGCGCGCTGGAACTCGAGAATCTGGACTTCAACGAGCTTCAAGCAACACTCGACGAGATCGACGTCGCCCTCGCGCAACACGTGCCGCAACTCGCCCGCCTCGCGAAGGACGAGCTAGTCACCAAGCTAGGTTAAGCATGGGAATTTTCAGCCGCCTCGCGAAGCTCATTCAAAGCAACCTGAACGACCTCATCAGCCGCTCGGAAGATCCCGAGAAGATGCTGAACCAGGTCGTTCTCGACATGAACAATCAGCTCGTCGAGGCGAAAAAGCAGGTCGCCGCCTCGATCGCCGACGAGAAACGTCTCGCGAAGCAGTACGAGCAAGAGTCGGCGAACGGCCAGGAATGGGAGCGCCGGGCGATGATGGCCCTTCGCGCGGGCAACGAGCAGCTCGCAAAAGAGGGGCTCGCTCGAAAGCGCGAGCACGACGAGCTTGCCGCGACCTATCAGGAGCAGTGGACGAAGCAGAAGGCGGCGGTCGATCAGCTCAAGAAGGCGTTGCGACTCCTCAGCGACAAGATCGAGGAGGCCAAGCGCAAGCGAAACGTCCTCGTTGCGCGGAAGAAGCGCGCCGAGGCGCAGAAGGCCATCCAGGAGACCATGAGCGGTCTCCGCGACCAAAGCGCGTTCGAGACCTTCGACAGGATGGCGCAGAAGATCGACCAGCTCGAGGCCGAAGCCGAAGCGCAGGGCGAGATCGCCGAAGAGCTCACGGGCGACGGCCTCGCAACGCAATTTCAGCAGCTCGAGCATGCTCACGGCGCCGACGAAGATCTGCTCGCCCTCAAGCGAAAGATGGGCATTCTTCCCCCGGAAGAGGCGGCCGCGTCTCCTCAGACGGTGCAGGCGCGCGTGGCGACGCCGCCTCCTACGGCGAAGAGCGAGCAAGACGAAGTGGCCGCTGCGCTCGAAGAGCTCGAGGTGGAGCAGCAGCACGAGGAAAAGCGCAAGGCGGGGCGGTGACCCGCTCGCGAGGCTGAGGTCGTGGCAGCTGTCGCCCCGCTGACCACCACAGTCGGCTCACCACCGAGGGGACTGGTGCACTCGGAGCCCCACGATGCGCTTCTCGCTCGATTGGGCACCGACCCCGTTCGGGGCTTGGTCGAAGACGAGGCGGCGCGGCGCTTCGCTCGCGACGGCGCCAACGCCTTGCCCGGAGCCAAGAAGGAGAGCGCGGTTCTCAAGCTGGTCGCACAGTTTTCGAACCCCATCGTCATCACGCTGCTGGTCGCGGCGGTCATCGCGATCGTCAATGGCGCCAGCCAAAAAGGCACACCTCTTCTCACGCGCTACGGCGACGCCACGGCGATCATGCTCATCGTCGTGCTCAACGCGGTGCTCGGCTTCGTCCAAGAGCGCCGCGCCGAAGCCGCGCTCGATGCGCTCGCCAAGTTGCAGACGCCGAACGCGCGGGTGCGGCGCGGCGACCAGATAAAAGTCATCGCGGCGTCGCAGGTCGTCGTGGGCGACGTTCTCGAGGTGCAAGCGGGCGACGCCGTGGCGGCGGACGCGCGCCTACTCCAGACGATCGATCTGGCGGCCGAAGAAAGCTCGCTCACCGGCGAAAGCGCGCCGGTTCAGAAAGACGCCCGAGCCGCCGTGGCCGACGACGCCCCGCTCGCCGATCGCCCTACCATGCTGTTCGTCGGGACGACCCTCGTACGCGGGAAAGGGCGGGCCGTGGTGGTCGCGACCGGAGCGCGCACGGAGCTTGGACAGCTTTCGGCGCTGGTCCACCGACCGCGCGACCGCACGACGCCCCTCGAAGAAAGGCTCGACTGGTTCGGCAAGCGCATCCTGTGGACGTGCCTCGCGCTCGCTGCGCTGCTCTTCGTACGTGGACTGTTCAAGGGAGACCGCAGTTGGCACGAGCTGCTGCTCGAGGCCGTGAGCCTGGCCGTGGCCGCAATTCCGGAAGCTCTTCCCGCGATCACCACGATCACGCTCGCGCTGGGCATGCAGCGCATGGCCAAGCACGGCGCGATCGTCCGCAAGCTGGCGGCGGTCGAGACGCTCGGGGCTGCGACCGTGATCTGCACGGACAAGACGGGCACGCTCACGCAGAATCAGATGACGGTCCGTGAGGTCTACTGCGGAGGCGCGCGCTTCGACGTCACCGGTACCGGGTACGACCCCCGTGGGGCGATCGTCGATGGAACGGGTACGCAGGTCGCGTCGCTCGTGCGTCCGCTGAGCGACCTGCTCGCCACGGCCTCGCTCTGCAACAACGCGACCCTATACGAGAGCGACGGCCGGTGGCGCGTTCGCGGAGACCCTACGGAGGGGGCGCTGCTCACGCTCGCGGCGAAGGCGGGGATTTCGCACGAGGTGGTCGTCAGCTCTCACCAGGTTGTCCAGGAGCTCCCCTTCGACAGCGACCGCAAGCGCATGACGATCGTCGCCCTCGACGAACGGGGTCGCGAGGTCGTGCACTCCAAGGGCAGCGCGGATGTGCTCCTGCCTCTGTGCAGCGCCCAAGAAACGGCAGCCGGCCGGGTACCCCTCGACCGCGAGTCGCGGCGCGGCATCCTCGAACAGGCAGAGCGGATGAGCAGCGAGGCGCTCCGCGTGCTTGCTCTGGCGCGGCGAGAGCTCGCACGCGCGGATGCCGGAGCGGCTTCGAACGCCGAGATCGAGACGAGCCTGACGTTCCTCGGGCTGGTCGGGATGATGGATCCGGCCCGCGAGGGCGTCAAAGAAGCAGTCGCGCTTTGCGCCGACGCCCATGTGCGCGCGGTCATGATCACCGGCGACCACAAGCTGACCGCAGTGGCGATTGCCAAGGAGCTCGGCATCTGGGACGAAGGTGCACTCGCGCTCACGGGCGCCGATCTCGAGAAGCTTTCGGACCCGGGGCTCGAGGGCTGCATCGACGACGTGCGCGTGTTCGCGCGCGTCACGGCGCAACAAAAGCTGCGCATCGTCGGCGCGTACAAGCGCATGGGACATATCGTGGCGATGACCGGCGACGGCGTCAACGACGCGCCAGCTCTCCGCGAGGCGCACATCGGCGTGGCGATGGGAAAGGACGGGACCGACGTCGCGCGCGAGGCGGCGGACATGGTCATCGCCGATGACAACTTCGCGACAATCGTCGAGGCGGTACGCGAGGGCCGGGCGATTTGGCGCAACATCCAAAAGTTCATTTTCTTCCTCTTGTCGAGTAACGCGGGACTCTTGGTGGCCGTCTTTGCCGCGAGCTTTCTCACCGGCCTCAAGCCGCTGACGCCGCTCATGATTCTATGGATCAACCTCGTGACCAACGGACTTCCTGCGCTCGCGCTGGGCGTAGATCCGCCGGACCCGACCCAAATGCGAGAGCCCCCGCGAAAACGTTCCGCCAGCCTACTGGGCCTGCGCGACTGGCTGGGAATTGGATATGTCGGCACGTGGATGGGCGGCGCCGCGATGGTCTGCTACTTGCTGCGCTGGCGTCCGGACGATCCAGAGGCGTTCGAGCGCGGGCGCGCGATTGCGTTCTCGCTGCTCGCTTTGAGCCCCCTCTTTCACGGCTTCAATTGCCGGTCCGCGACGGCGTCGGCTCTCGCGCTACGGCCGCTGCTGCCCTTGGCGCTCGCCGGCGCCGTTGCAGTCAGCGCGGCGATTCACCTGGTCGCAGTCCTCGTGCCCGCGCTCCAGCCGGTGTTTCGAACGTTCGCGCTGAGCGGTCGCGAGTGGTGGGTGCTGTTGGCGATGTCCGCGTCGATCGTTCCGGCCGTGGAGATCGCGAAGCTCGGGCAGCGCGCGGTGATGGGAAAGCGAATTCCGACCGGGTAGGGCCTTGACTCTATATCGGGGCAAGACCGCAACCCCCCCGCGCACCGGGTCTTGCTATGTTTCGCGCCATGCGCCGTTTGCCGCTGCTCGTCGTGTTTGCGCTCGTAGCCGCCTGCGGCGGACAGCAAGCGGAGGGGCCCAATGCAAAGACCGCGGGAGAAGACGACGCGGATCGCGGCTTTTCCGAATACGCCGCGACCCACGGCATCGCAACACTCGATCGGCCCCAAGATGCTCCGGAAGTGACAGCGGACGGATTGCGACTCGAAGCCGTCGACCCGAAAAATCCCGTCAAGCTGGATGGCGCATTGAGCGAATGGCCCGCCCTCGCGAAGGCGACAGTCGTGGTCCAAGGTTCCACCAAGGCCTCGCTGAAGGTCGCGCTCCAGTACGACGACACGAAGCTCTACGTCGGAGCCGAGATCGCCGATGCCCCGTTCTTACCCGGCAAAGATTACGTCTCTCTCGTTCTCGCGGTCCCCAAGCCCGGGGGCACGGGAGCATACGCGCCGTACGAGCTCGGACTCTTCGCGGGCAAGCCGGGGGAAACCGCCGGAAGTGTTCGCGCAGGGCGCCGCGGCAACGTGCCGAACGCAAAGATCGTCGAGGCGCCGACGGACGGCGGCTACTCGCTCGAGGCCATCATTCCCTTCAGCTCGATTCCCGAAATGCGGTCGACGCGCGTCGGAATCCACGGCGTTGCCGCTTACGTGAACGCCGATGGCGTGGTGGCCACTGGCCCGGGCGACGCGCAGCACCCTGCGTCGATGCCCTGGGTACCGAGCGAACCCGAGCTCGCGATGATCGAGCAGCTTCTGACCCCCAAGGGGCTGACGAAGATCGCGCCTGCCGCGGACATCGTCGCCGATCTGACGGGCGACGGGGTCCGCGAGCGCGTCGCGGTCTTCGAGCATTATCTCACGATCTGCGGTTCGTCGTACCTCAGTGGCACCGGCTTCTTCTACCGCGACCTCGTCGGCGAGCTCGTGAAGCTCGAAGTGCGCGACGTCACAGGACGGCGCAAGGGCGACGTCGTCGTTCGGCGACGGCAGAGCGCCGGCGACGGGACGCGCGAGTACATCGAAGTGCTCAGCGCGCTCTCCTCGGACCAGGAGCCCAAGCTGACGTTCGCGCACGAAATCGGAGTTCGGCAGTCCGACCGACACATCGACAACGCCGTCCACTTGTCGCGCGGTCAAATCGAAGTCAGCACCGAGCCGCCGAGCGGCTGGGACGCGGCGTCGTACGAGGAACCGGTAGCGACCGACGTCGAGCCAATCCTCTTGCCGTGGGGCGGCGTGCGGTCGCAGGTGTTCCGCTTCGACGGATCGCGCTTCACAAAGGCCAGAGAGGTGACTCAGGTATCCCACGAAGGCCCCGTGCAGGCGGCGCAGCGAGGGTCGCAAGATGCGCCGGACGAGCGGAGAGGCGACGAACAGCGGGTCTTCGCGGGGCGCCCAGCCGAGCCACCGACGCCCAAGGTCACGCGAGGTGGCGACCTCTCGGCGCAGGTCGTCGAGCAGTACCGAAGAGATCGGGGCGTCAGTCCAGGCACGATGCCGAAGGTCGATCTGACGGTCCAGGTTGCCGCGGACGCACGTCCGGAGCGCGTCCTTCTCATCGGTCGCGACATCGTCGTACTGGGCCCCGGATTCAAGGACGGCACCGGGTACACGTTCCTCACGCTGCAACAATTCGCGGACGCCGCCGACATCAATGACGTGTCGGCGCGCGATCTTACCGGGGACGGCGCGGCGGATCTGATCGTGCGCGGCGTTCGTCGCCAGAGCACTGGCAAGACGACCGTCGAAGTCGAGATGATGTTCGTGTACGAAGTGAAGGACGACTCGATCGTGCGCGTGTTCGGCATCGAGACCGCGCGCGGGCACAAGGGCAAGCGGGTTCAGGGACTCGTTCAGTTCATCCCCGCGCCGGCCGGCAAGTCGTTCGATATTCTTTCGGCGCCTGGACGCGCGAGCGGGTGGACGGCGAAAACCTACCCGTGGTCCCAGGACCAGCCAGGCGAGGCGAACATCGAGCCCCTGCTTTTGCCGTGGGGTGGGATCCCCAGCGTGCGCTACACGTGGGACGGCGCCCAATTCGTGCCAAAGACGTAGCCCACCTGCCCTACCCAGAGGCCCATCGAAGGCCGTCGCCCATCGACTGCCTCGATGGGCTCAGCCGGTATAGGGACTGTCAGTGCTTGGCGAATGGATCCCCGACGTCATCCAGGCCGGCGTTGTTCGGAGCTGCGGGCGCTTGCGCCTTCTGGGGGGGGCGGCCCGTCGAGGTCCAGGTAGCTTCGAGCGTGATGGTCTGTTTCGGTTCGCTCGCATCGACGGTTACCGTCTTCGTCTTGTAGCCCTTGCGTGCGACGACGAGCGTGGCCCCTTCGCCGTCCGCCAAGTGGAGCGCGACCGGCCCTTGTCCCAGCTCTTTTCCGTCGCGGGCGAGAGTCGCGTCCGACGGTACCGCGCTGACGAGCACTTCACGCTGGGCAGGCGGCGCCGGTGCGATGGCAGTCACCGAAGCCGCGGGGAGAGAAGGAGCGGCAGCCGGAGCTGCTGCCGGGGGGAGGACCGAGGTGACTGCCGCCACCGGCGGGGCCGTCTGCGCCGTTCCGGCGGAAGACTTGCCGAGGACTACGACCCCGATCACTCCAAGGACGGTCGCAACCGCGCCGATGACCGCGTAGAGGGGCCATCGCTGTCGGGGGAGCGTCGGCTCACCCGGCACGGGCTCTGGCATTCCCTGCGAACGGAAATAGTCCGACGGTACGTTGAAGGCGCCCGACCGGGCCATCAGCTCCTGCACCGCGTCGGGCATCAGGCCATCTTCGAGCCTCTCGAGCTCGGCGACGACCTGGTCCATGTTCGCGTATCGGCCCTCCGGCTTCTTGGTGAGGCTCTTGAGGACAATCGCGTCGAGGCCCGGCGGCACGTCCACTTCGGGGACGAGCGCGCGTATGGGAACCGGCGCCTTGTACATGTGCTGGGTGAGAATCCCCATGAAGTTGTCCGCGTCGAACGGCACCTTGCCGCTCGCCATCTCGTAGAGCATCACGCCGAGCGCGTAGATATCGGTGCGGTGATCGACCGGAGTTCCGGCGGCCTGTTCGGGGCTCATGTAGTGCGGCGTTCCGAAGACGCTACCGGCGCGCGTCATCCGCTTGGTGCCGCTTCCCACTTTCGCGATGCCGAAGTCGAGGATCTTGACGAAGTCCTTCTCGGTCCCGTGCTGGACGAGCATGACGTTGTCGGGCTTCAAGTCCCGGTGGATGATGTTTGCCGCGTGGGCGGCGGCAAGACCCTGCGCGATCTGCTTGGCGATATGGCAAAGACGAGGAACCGGGATGGGCCCCTTCGCTTCCCCGATGACCGCGCTCAGGCTCTTCCCTGCGAGAAATTCCATGACGAAGTAGGTCGAGCCGTCGGGGAGCTGCCCGAAGTCGCTGATGTCGACGATGTGCGGGTTGCCGATCGCGCTTGCCGCGCGTGCTTCTTGTAGGAAGCGCTCGTTTGCCTCGTGATCGGTCGCCATTTCGCCGCGGAGCACCTTGATGGCGACCCTCTTGTCAATGACTTTGTGCCGCGCCGCGTAGACGACGCCCATCCCGCCTTCGCCTACCACTCGCTCGATCAAGTAGCGACCATCGATCGTGCGCCCGACGTACCCGTCCTCCTTCAACTTGGGGGGCACGCCGGTATCGGGGGCGTCCACGGCGTCTGAGCTATCCAATTCCACGGTGGGCGCGTAGGCCGCACCCCCCGGCGGCGGGGGTGGCGCCGGCCGCCGAGGTGGCGCCGGCGGAGGCTTGGGGGGTTCAGGCATGGACTCCTCGCCAAAGTTAGGTCGCACAAGCGGCCATACGGCTACGACAGCAAAGGTTTAAGCAACAAGCAAGCCGTAGCATGAGTGCTTACTTGCAGCCTTTTCAGCGCGCGAGTCGCAGCGGAGCACCCGATGGCCGCGCCGGAGGGGCGGAGGCCGGCGGAGGCGGGCGGCCATCTGACCCTCGTGATGACCATGACAGCGGAGGCGCATGGGCCACCATTCTTGCGTCAACGCCCGGGGCGGTCCGCCGCTCGAGCAGGCGGTTAAACTGAGCCGGTCAGTTCACCGGCGGTGCGCGGCGGGTGCGCGATTCGGCTCCGCGCTCTACAAGTCAAACGATGGGCTACCCGGTCACCGTGGCGCTTCGATACCTCGGGTCGAAAAAGAAAAATATGATCTCGGTCAGCACGTCCCTGGCCATAGGAGGCGTGCTCCTGGGCGTCGCGGCCCTGACCATCGTGATGAGCGTCACCGGCGGATTCCAGGAGCAATTTCGGGAGAAAGTGCTCGGCGTCAACGCGCACGTGCTCGTCCTCAAGTACTCGATCGATTTTCGCGAGTACCGCGACGTCATGAAAAAAGTCGAAGACGTTCCCCACGTGCTGGGAGTCGCCCCGTTCGTCATCAACCCGATGATGGTCACCCATGGCGACCACACGGCGACGGGCGTCCTCCTCAAAGGGGTCGACCCCGAGCTCATGCCTCGCGTCCTCGACTTGCCCAAGCACGTCACGAGCGGCAGCCTGGCAGGTCTCCGCCGCCCGGGCGCCATCCCTCCCGAGCCAGCCTTCGACCCGCTTCGTCGCGAGCTCGAGTCGACGCCACGGCACGAAGACATGTTGGACGGCGACGCGGGCGTCGATTCCCTCCTCCGACTGATGCAGCGCGACCTGAAGGAAGCAATGGAGCGCGCCGACGCGGGACGCCGCGGGACCGAAGACGCCCCCGAGGAGACCCCAAAGCCTGATCCGAAAGCCCGGCCCAACTCGAATTTCATCGGCAACGTGACTCCGACCGGCGGCTACAAGAGCAAGCTCCCGGACGACGACTTCATCCCCGACTCGATCGATCCGGATCCGTGCAAGAGCGCGTCCGAGATCGCGAAAATGCCGGGGATCGTCGTCGGACGGACGCTTGCGAAGCAGCTCGACGTCGGCCTCGGGGATTGCGTTCAAGTCACCTCGCCGCAAATCGGCATTTCGTTCGGCGCAGGGGCTCGTTCGCCCATCGCGAAGCAGTTTCGCGTCATTTCGGTCTTCGAAGCGGGCTTCGACCAATACGATTCCAAGCTCGTCTATACCGACCTCTACGAGGCCCAGGCGTTCTACGAATACGGCGACAGCGTGACCGGAGTCGAGATGAAGCTCGACGACATCGATCGCGCCGACGAAGTAGCCCGCGAAATTACCCGGCGGCTGAACAATGGCATCTACAACACGATGACGTGGAAGCAGCTCAATCATGGCCTATTCACGGCGCTCCTCATTCAGCAAATCGGGATGAGCTTCATGTTGGGGCTGATTATCCTCGTGGCCGCGTGCACGGTAATCGCCACGCTCATCATGGTCGTGCTCGAGAAGAAGAAAGAAATTGCGCTCCTCAAGGCGCTCGGCGCCAAAGACGACGCCATCCTCCGCATCTTCATCTACCAGGGGGGACTCGTCGGGCTCGCCGGAACGGCGATGGGGGTCATTATCGGCTGGCTCTCGTGCAGATTCTTGCTCGCCTACACTTTTCCGCTAGATCCCAAGGTCTACTTTATTTCCAGGTTGCCCGTGTCGATGCGCCCCATCGAATTCGTAGTGCCGGCTTTGGTGGCCCTGGGAATCTGCCTCGTGGCTACGATTCTGCCGGCCGTTTACGCCGCGCGGCTCAGGCCCGCCGATGGGTTGCGGGCCGAATGAACGGGCGTTGCGTTGACCGTCCGGAGGTCACCCTGATAAGAATTTTGGCGGCGAACGAAAGGCAAAGCGACTGATGCGCTGGCTCGTCGAGGTGGTGACGCTCGGCAAGACCGAAACGGAGTCGCTCCACGTGGACGGCGAGTCGTGGCAGAAAGCTCTGCAAGCGGCTCGCGCCCAACGTGGCGAGTCCGCCCCGATGAGCGGTTTTTCGATCGAGCTCTCGGAGGAGGGCTGTCGCGCGGTCGATTCCTCGTCCCGCCTACGATACGACGTGCGACGGGCACCCGACGACGGGCCATCGAAGCCGCCGGAGGGGCCTCCTGCGGCGGCGTACAGCGTACCGGTGTCGCCGCAGAACGCCGGAGTCCAGGTCGCGGGCGCAGAGCCGATGGCGACGGCCTCGGTGCGTCCGGCGTCGGCCCCCCGCGCTTCCAAGCGACCGTCTCTGTCTCCGAGCGCCGCCGCCCTCGTCCTCGGGCCTCCGGCGGTCCCGTCGGCTCCGCGGCCTGCGCCGGGGATGTCTTCGACCGCGGGATCGATCCCGTCCGTCTCGCAAACGACGGCGCGGCCGTCGCAACCGCCCAATGCGGCGCGCACCGAGATTGCCGCCAGCATGCCGTCGCAGGTTGTCTTCAAGCGAGAGGAAGAAGCAACGGAGGCGGTACCGCTCACGTATCGCGAGTACGTGTTTCTTGTTCCGCTCGGAACGAGTGAATCAGCGGCCGAGTCGTTGCTGCGGACGCAGCTCGAGCTCGTGCGCGCGTCGCTTGCCCGGGCGCCGGTCGGCAAGATGGTGAACTTGGCCGTGTTCGACATCGCGTTTCACGGAAGACCCACGGTGCCCCCCCTTTCGACGCTCACTTGGAAGGATTGGCGCGACGATCCGGTCGTCGAGTTCCCTCGGCGGCCCGGTTATGTCCGCTCGAGGAGCGTCTCGCCCGAGCCCGTGGTGCGGCGGCCTGACCCGTCGAGTTCCGATCCGGATCCTGCGGAGGCGATCTCGGTCCCTAGTTCGGCACGTTCGCCGGAGCGCGCCATGGCACCGATTGTCGTACCGCACGCGGTGTCGACCGCCGCGGTGGCCGCCATCGTAGGGGCAACCGACGGGGCGACTCGAGGCGGCCGTGCCGCGATGGACGGGGCCGTTCCGTCGGCGGCCTCGCAACCGGAATCGCCTCCCGAACCGGGAGAAAGCACCCGAGCTGGAGCTGTCGTCCAGCCCGTGCGGATGACCGCCGAACCCACGTCAACCGGGACGCCTTCCCTCGCGGAAGCGAGCGTACTCTCGGCCTCGGTCGCGGAGGCGGCAGCCACCTCGGCAGCCGCCGCGCGACCCGGTGCTACTCCTCTTCCTGCGGCGGCGCCGGAACCGCAAACGAACGTCGCTGCGCTCACGAGCGAACGTGCGCCGCCTTCGGCAGCTCTTGCGCCACCGGTGGCGTCTCCGGAGCCGCGCGCGACCGCCCAGCCGCAGATGCCCGCCACGACCGCCCCACGCGCGCGAGTACCCGGCGAGGAGCTCATCGCAGATTTGTTCGAGTCGATGCACGAGTTGCATTTCTTGCGCGACGCGCTCGAAGGGGGCGAGTTTTGCCTCAGTCTCGCCATGGAGAAGATCCCCTCCCAGGCGGGGATCGTGCACCTATACGACATCGATCGCCGCGAGTTCTTGGTCACGAGCGCGCGGGGAGCGAGCACGCTGCTACTCCGCCGTCATCCCGAGAGCGATGCGCTTTTGTTCCCCGCCATGAAGAAGGGCCGGGCGTTCGTCCTCGCGGATGCCTCCCAAAGCGACGCCGCATCGCTCGATCGCTACGTCGCGCTCGGTGGAGCGCGCAGCGTCATCATCGCGCCAGTGGCCCTGTCGGGGCGTTTTCTCGGTGCGATCGAACTCGTAAACCCTCTGGACGGGCAACCGTACACGACGGCCGAGGGCAACGCGGTCACCTATATCGCCCAGCAGTTCGCCGAATTCCTCGACGCCCACGGCGTCGTGACCGACCCTCAGCGAATTCGCTCGCGCGCCGGATAGGCGCGGGACTGCTTGTGGGGTTTGAATGCCCGGCCGCCCCGAGCGCCTCGCCAGCTTCGTCATTCTTCCGGCCGTTCTCGTGGCGGTTGGCGTGCTCGCCTATTTCACCTTCCGGACCACGCTGCAGGTGGAGCGGCTCCGCCAGCAGTCGGTGCTCGAGGCGACCCTGGGCCTCGCAAACGAGAAGGCCGACCGCCTCGATGCCCGGATCATCGAGCAAGACAACGTGGTCTTCGCGATCGCCGACCCCCAGCGCCTCGCGGACCTGACGCTACGCTGGCTGCCCACCGCGCAGCGCGAGACGCCCACCGTTCGAGCGATCCTGGTGCTCGACGAATCACATACGGTGCTCGCTTTCGCGTCGCGAGCGGGGGGAGTGTTCGCCGAAGAAGAGGCGTTCCGGCGCCTCTTGGTCCAGCGTATGTGCGCCGATATGGAGCTCGCAAAACAGGAGCCGGACGAGCTTCGGCACCTGCATCGAGCCTACCGCGGGCAGAGTTACCTCGTCAGCTATTGGCAGCGCCTCGTTCCGGCCACGCCTGACGGGTCCGGCGGCTCCTCCTCCGCAGAGCATGGGCAAGGACGCCGCTATCTGGTCGTCGCCTGGCACGACATCGGCCGAATTGTCAAAGACACGATGCCCACGCTCTTTTCGGAGGCGGCCACGCCGAGCCGAGTGAACGTGCTGGACGAAGACGGGCGCATCATCTTCGGACCTCCGCTCCGGAGCAGCGAGTTCACCGTGGCGGTTCGCTTTCCGACGACGCTCTACGGCTGGCGCGTGCAGGTCTCGCCGAGCGCGAGCGACGAGCTGACCGCGCGCGTGCAGAATCGCGCGATGCTGGAGCTCGTCATGGTCGTGCTGTCCTGCGCGGTCATCGTCCTCGGCGTCGCCACGATCCTCCTGGCCGCGGAGAAGGAGAGACGGATATCGGCGCTGAAGAGCGACTTCGTCGCCAACGTGAGCCACGAACTGAAAACGCCCCTGGCGCTCGTACGGATGTTCGGCGAGATGCTCCAGTCCGGCCGGGTGTCGAGTGACGAGAAACGGCAGCAGTACCTCGACATCATCGTGAGTGAGAGCGAGCGGCTCTCGGCGCTCATCGAGAACGTTCTCGATTTTGCCCGTGTCGAGCGTGGGCGCGAGGCCTACGACTTCGCCGAAGGAGACGTGGGCGAAGCAGTCGGCAAGGCGGTCAACGTCTACAGGTACCGAGCCGAGCGCGAGGGCGTCGATCTAGCGATCGAGCTCAGCGGGGACTTGCCAAGAACGCGCATCGACGGACGAGCCGTCGAACTGGCGGTCATCAACCTCATCGATAACGCGCTCAAGTACGCGCCCGGCTCCAACGTCGTGACCGTTCGTGTGGAGCGCGAGAACAGCGCGATCGTGGTCCGTGTGGTCGATCGCGGCCCGGGCGTGCCGCCGGAGGACCAGGCGCGAATCTTCGAGCGGTTCGTTCGCGGGTCCACCGCGCGCGGCCTCCCCATTCGGGGGAGCGGAATAGGCCTGGCACTGGTGAAGCACATCGCGGAAAGCCACGGCGGCCGCGCGTGGGTCGTGAGCGGCGTAGGACAGGGAGCGACGTTCGCGATCTCGATCCCCGTCGTATCGCTGGGGTAGCCGGACAAACCACTCCAAATCGAGAGCCCGCCCACTCGCCCCGTGGCCCATCGAGCGAGAGGAGGCCCCATTGCGGCCCCCCGATTCTCCGGGAACTTCCTCGCGTACCGGGTTACTGATCCGGTGCCTCCCCACCGGGGGATGAGCCGCTCTTATTGCGGTCCCAGCGCAAACTTCAGCCAGTACTTTCCAGTCTTTACGCTCCGCGAGCCTCGACGCCTAGGCCGAACGTCTCGATTGCCGCACGCGAGCCAAACTCCCTTGACGTACTTTGGTCTCACCTGTCAGGCTCCGCGTGCTGGTGCACGGTCGCGTGAGCCCTTCGGACTTGAGGCGACGTGACACGCTTGCTTCATTTCAAGTCGTTCGGATAACTTCGCCCACCGCCGAACGGGTGCTTGCTCGTCGGGAGAACGGTTGCTCCCCCGGGGCTTCCCGCCAGGGATTTTGTGCACGCATAGGATTATCGAGGTCAACGGCTCGCTCGCAAGACACTCGTTGGAAGCTCATCAGTCCCGGAGGGGCGAGACCCCGATGGGCCCTGGGAGCGAGGTCCTGAGACGACCCCGACGACAAACATAACGGAGGACGATTCGATGGCTGCAGTCTGGAAGCATTTCAAGGATGGTGGGTGGGGGATGTACGTCATTCTCTTCTGGTCCATCATCACGATAGGCGTAATCGTCGAGAGGGCGCTCTACCTGTACGGCTCGTCCATCAATAAGGACGTGTTCCTCGCGACCATGCAGAAGTGCATCCTCGCCGGAGACATCGCGAAAGCCGTCAAGATGTGTTCGGCCGCAAACGCACCGCTCGCCCGCATCGTGCAGGCCGGCCTAGTTAAGGTGAACCGGCCTGACGAAGAGGTTCAGGCGGCCATGGACGAAGCGGCTCTGCGCGAGATCCCGCGCATCGCCAAGCGCACGGGGTACCTCGCGCTCCTTGCGAACCTCTCCATGCTCAGCGGATTGCTCGGGACCGTGTCAGGGCTCATCACGAGCTTCGGCGCCGTCTCGGGAGAGAGCGTCGACCCCAGCCAGAAGGCCCGTATTCTGGCCGAGGGTATTTCCGAAGCGATGAACTGCACGGCGTTCGGCCTCATCGTGGCCATCATCGGCCTCGTCGGTTACGCCGTCCTCAACGGCAAGACCCAGACGCTCGAAGACGACATCAACGAGTCGAGCGTTCAGGTGCTCAACCTGGTCGTCACGAACAGGCAGAAGGTCAACATGGCGGGCCTGCCCACCGGCTGAGCCACGCCACTCGTTCGAGAGGCAGCGGCCGGAAAGCGTCGTGGGGCTCGCGAGAGCCCCGCG
>JBAULD010000607.1:0-2211 GCA_049578005.1 Polyangiaceae bacterium | reverse complement strand
CGACGGCATAGCGCGGCACAGGCCGGATCGCCGCGCCTCTCACCCACATGACGACGATGCTAGCAGAGGGCGAGGCAGTTCAGGCCAGTGAGTCGGCAGGCCTTCGTGCGATACGTGCCCTCGCTGTCACGCCTCGGCTGCCATCGTGACCAAGGCGCGTACTGTCCAGGCGAGCCCCAGGGTGAGCAGAGACCCCATCAGGAGAATGCCTTTGCCGAGCGTGCTTGCCTCGATCGGTTCCGTTCCGAACTCACCGTGGAATTGCGCGTAGGTACCGGACACGGCGAGGCGGTGGGCGGAGAGCGCGAGCCCCAGCGTCAAGAGCGTCGCCGGCGCTACGACCATGGCGACGACCGGCCCCAGACGCCCCTTGCGCACTGGCCGAACGGACAGCCAGAACCCGCCCACGACGGCTGCGCCGGAGAGAACCACGAATCCAAGGTCGACGGCGCTCGGCACTCGCTGCCACGGCACGAGGTACAAGTACGCCCAGTCACCGTGAAATCCGACGAAATAGGCGACAATCGGCAGCCACAAGAGCGCCGCGAACGAAGCGACGACCGCGAAGGGGCGAGATAGCGCGACCGGTCCGTCGTCGCGGACGAGCTCGGGTGCGGCGACCCACGCGAGGGCGGCCCCGATGGCGACACCGAGCAGCGGAGCAAAGGGAATCGGCACGGACACGAGGGTACCGCAATGCAAGCCCCCACGTGAGGATTCGAAAATCGACCACGGTCGCGCATTTCAGCGCCGTTGCGCGCTTATGCCGTCGGCATATTGTCGAATCGAGGCTAGAGTCGCCCGCGATACCAATGGATCCTGCGCGACTACGTGAGCTCCTCGAGAGCGTGCAGCGCGGTGACAAGAGCGTGGACGGCGCGCTCGGCGAACTCCGCGACCTACCGTACGCCGACCTCGGTTACGCCGCGGTCGACCACCATCGGGCCCTCCGTCAAGGCACGCCGGAGGTCGTTTTCGGGCACGGGAAAACTCCGGCGCAAATCGTCGGAATCGCACGGGAGCTCGCCCGCAAGGGCCAAAACGTTCTCGTCACGCGTCTCGGACTCGAAGCGGCGCGCGAAGTGATGGCGGCCATCCCCGAGCTCAAGTACGCCGAGCTCGCGCGCACCGCGACCCTCGAGCAAGGGCCGATCCCACCGCTCGGGACTCGGCCCGTGGCGCTCGTCAGCGCGGGTACCGGCGACTTGCCCGTCGCGGAGGAGTGCGCCGAGACGCTTCGGATGCTCGGCGCAAAGGTGGAGCGCGTGTACGATGTCGGCGTGGCGGGCATCCATCGCCTGCTCGACAAGCGCGAGGTCTTCGATCGAACGAGCGTGGTCATCGTCGTCGCGGGTATGGAGGGCGCGCTGCCGAGCGTGATCGGCGGACTGGTGGCCGGGCCGGTCATCGCGGTTCCGACCTCGCTCGGGTACGGCGTGAGCATCGGAGGGTTCTCGGCCCTCGCGGGCATGTTGTCGAGCTGCGCATCGGGCGTGCTCGTTTGCAACATCGACAACGGCTTCGGCGCGGCGTCGGCGGCTGCGAGGATTTTGCGCGCTCGCGAGCGATACTGACGGACGTAGAAAGGGCGCGATGGGGCACGAAGGGCACGAGCACGAGGGGGGGGGCGAGTACGGAGACGAGTACGGGGTTCACGGCAAGGCCGTCCACGTCCACGTCCGCGACGGTGGGGGCGAGCGCGAAGCGCTTTTGGAGCGGGGGGCTGGGAGTGGGAAGCTGCTCTTCTTCGACGCTCCTAGCGGGCTTGCCGGCGACATGATCGTCGCGGCGCTCGTGGATCTCGGGGTGCCGCAGGAAGCGGTGGCCAATGCGTTGGCGCAGCTGCCCGTCCGCGGATTTCACGTGCACTTCGGCACCCGGGTCCGCAGTGGGATCGTCGCGACCTCGTTCGAGGTTCACGTCGACCAGGGGCAGCCGCTGCGTACGTACGCGGCAATCCGAACGATGCTCGACGAGTCCGGGCTGCCGGACGGCGTGCGGGCCCGCGCGCAGCGAACGTTTCGCCACTTGGCCGCGGCCGAGGCCAAGGTGCATCGGAGTCCGATGGACGATGTGCATTTCCACGAAGTCGGCGCGGTCGACGCGATCGCGGACGTCGTGGGGAGCGCCGCGGCGCTCGATCACCTCGGCGCGGACCTCGTCGTGTCGCCGCTGCCGATGGGCCGCGGGATGGTGAACGCGGCGCACGGC
>JBAULD010000606.1:0-2588 GCA_049578005.1 Polyangiaceae bacterium | reverse complement strand
CTCGGGAGACGAGACGACGAATGCCGCGCGCGCTTGGTCGAGCTCGGCGGACGCTTCGGCCCAACGTCTCTGCCGCTGGGCGAGCCACGCGCGCGTCAAGTGCCGGTGCTGGCGAGGCTCGGCCTCGTCGAGGACGACCGTGTCGCAGTCGGACACGAGCGATTCGGCCCGCTCGTCGTTTCGCGCGAGCGCGACCTGCGCGAGCAGCAGGCGTGACTCGAGCTGGCCCCAAGGGTCCTGCAAGCGCTCGTGGATCCGGAGCGCAACGCGGGCGTGCGCTTCGGCGGCGTCGTAATCGTCCGAGTCGAGCGCCACCATCGCCAGGAGGCGCTCGCAGGCGGCCTCGCCGCGAGGATTCTGAAGCTCGCGAAAACTCGAGCGCGCGGCGAGGGCGCGGGCCCGGGCCCCGGCGAAGTCCGACGCCCGATGATCGGCGTGACCGAGCGCGACGTCACACTGCGCGATACCGAGCCGGTAACCGATGGCGTCGAACCCTGCGCGAGCCTGGGAGAGAAGCTCGCGCCCGCGCCGGAATGCGCCCACCGCTCCCTCGATGACCGCCAAGAGGACGAGGCATTGGGCGCGGCCCATCAGGTCACCGGCCTCCGTGCAACGCTCCAGCGCCCTCTTCAACGTGACGCGCGCGCGGGTGTGATCGCCGAGCAGATAATCGATCTCGCCGAGGACCACCTCCGCCTGCGCGCGGCCGGCCGAGTTTCCGATCCGTTCGTAGCGCTCGAGTGCCTGCACGACGAGGACGCGTCCTTGGGCGGGCTGCGCCAGATCACTGGCGATGTGTCCGAGCAAGCGCAGCGCGCTCGCCTCGTTGGCCGTGTCGCCTCCGAGCGCGAACGCGCGACGCGCGCTCTCCGCCTCCGCGCGGGCTTCGTCGAGCTTGCCCATGTACCGGAGCGCTTCGGCGCGCCAGAGCGCGCCCTCCGCCGCGTTCGCCCCGTGCAGTCGGCCCTGAAGCATGTCGAGATCGCGGAGCGTGGCCGCCGTGTCGCGACCTCTGCGCCAGGAGCCACGAATGAAATCGAACAGGAGCTTTGCCGCCGTGTCGTCGTCGCCCGCCTTCAACAGGTTGAGCACGCGATGCTTCATGGTTCGCCGGGAGCCGACGGCCGGGTGCTTCGCGAGGGCGTGGGCGGCCAACCGATAGATGGCGGGGGCATCGTTGCGCTCGTTCAAACGCTCGAGAAGGTGCTCTTGAAGCAGTGCGTGGGGCCAGCGGAACTGGTCGTTGCCGACCGCGAGGAGGATTTGCGCGCGTGTGAGCGCGACGAGGGCGTCGCGCGGGTCCATTCCGAGCGATGCGCAGAGCATTCGGAGCACCTCTCCGCGCACGTCGTCGCCGAGCGCGGCGGCGGCGTAGGCGCTGAGGCGCAGCTCCGTCGGAATCGCTCGCACACGCTCGTCCCAGAGCTCGGCGGTCGTGATCGCGCGGCCGTGCAGGGCGCCTTCGGGCACGCGGTAGCGGCCGCCTTCCAGCGTGAGGTAGCCGCCCCCCGCCCACGCGTAGAGCAGCTGCAAGGCAAAGAGGGGGTTTCCACGGCTCTGTTCACCGGCGCGCTTCACGGCTGCGTCGTCGAGGGGCAGGGCCGTGCGGAGGAGCGTCTCCGTGTCGTCGGTCCCGAGCAGTTTGAGCTCCATCACCTTGCCGTTCCACGCCGCGCGCATGGCCTCCATGCGCAGAGCCGCGTCCAGATCCGTCGCGAGCGCCTCGCTGCGCGCCGTGGCTAGGATGAGCAAGGGGAGCTCGGCGGCGTCGCGGCGGAGTCGGGAGAGGACTTCGAACGTATTGGGCGAGGCGTAGTGCAGGTCGTCGAGCCACATGAGCACGGGGCGGTCTCGCGACAGGCGCGCAAGCACCCGCTTGATCACCGCGAACCGCAGCTCCGGGCGGTCGAGCATGAAGCGCTTGCCGCTCGGACCGAGAGGGACGACGACTCCGGGCGGAGTCGGCCGCAACCATTCGGCCGTGGCGGCGACCCAGGTGAGCGCCTCGTCGTCGCCCTTGTCCACCTCCCAGCGGGTAATCAGCGTCTCTTCGACCGTCACGCGGTCCGCCCCCTCGAGGCCGAAGTGCGCGTTGATCGCCCCGGTGATGCCGTCGAGAGGCGTGGGCATCCTGCCGTAACGGGCCCGCAGAGGCAGCATTGCTCCGCGTTCGTGGACCTCGGCGCAGAGCCACTCGGCGATTCGACTCTTGCCGACGCCGGCCTCGCCGATGAGCGCGATGAGCTGCTGCCGCGGATCGTCGGCGGCGACCTCCTGCACGGCGGCCCATAGCTCCCGCCTCTCGTCTTCCCGGGCGACGAGCGTCGGAGCGCGCAGGCTCAAGATGCCAGGCGCGAGGGACCGCGCGTAGGCAACGGGCGCGGCACGCGAGCTCGGCGCTCTTTGGACGGTTTCTTCGAGCCTCGATGCCTGCGGAGGCTTGACCTCGTCCCAGGCGCGCCGCGCGTCCGCCGCGAACTCGTAGCGACGCCACGGCTTCTTTTCGAGAAGTCGAAGCACGAATCTCGCGGCTCCCGGAGGCATGTCTTCGATGAGCTTCGGAAGCGGCACGGGGGTCCGCTTGTGAG
>JBAULD010000605.1:0-7569 GCA_049578005.1 Polyangiaceae bacterium | reverse complement strand
TCTGCGGCGGCGCTTCCGAGCGCGGCCCCCTCGCCGCCGCCTGCTCCGCCGGTGCCGACGATCAGAAAAAAGCTGGCTTCGGAGTGCAAGCCGCATCCTGCAATCGTTGACTTTTCCGATCAGCCCGATCTCGAGCGGGAGGTGCGCCGCAAGCTCGGCAAGGACAAGGGAAACATCACGCCTGGCGACCTCGCGCAAATCAAATCTGTCAATCTTGCCAACAACGTGAAAGTGCACCAAATCGACCCGTGCATTTTCCCGATGTTCACTTCGATGAAAGATCTTTTTCTCGGTTCTGGCGAGTACGACGATCTCACGCCGCTCCAGAAGCTGACGACGCTCGAGTCGCTGCGCATCTCGTTCAGTGTCGTGAAAGACTTGCGGCCGATCGAGGGCCTCAAGCGGATGGACCGCCTGGACATCTCTCACACGCTCGTCGGTGACGACGAGTTCAAATCGGTCGCGTCGTTCGTGAATTTGACGGAGTTGATGCTCGACGAAACGGCCATCGGCGATCTCACGCCCGTCGCCAATCTCAAGAAGCTCGAGCGCATCAGCATGAAGAAGACCCAAGTGAAGAGCCTGGCTCCTCTGTCGCAAATCAAGGCACTCAAATTCATCTACATCGCCGACACGCCCATCACCGACATCACCCCCGTTCAGCCGCTCCTGGCGAACGGCACGAAGCTCATCACGAACTAACCCGGGCTCCCTCGTGCGCACCCTCTATCATTTTCGACAGTCACCGTTCTCGCGTCGCACCCGCCTGGCGCTTGCACACAAGGGGCTCGACGTCACGCTTCGTGACGCTCGAGAAACCCCCGAATGGCTCGATGAAGCTCGGCGGCTCGTGCCGCTCAAGACCGTTCCGGTGTTAGTCGACGGGGAACGCGCACTTGGCGACTCGAACGCGATCGCTCACTGGCTCGAGCGCGCGTATCCGGATGCCCCGCGACTCTGGCCGGACGACGCGGGCGGCGTCTTCGCCGCGTACGAGACAACGACCTTGGTGGACTTGGCACTCACCGCGGCGACGGATTTGGGTACGCGATACTTCCCGCTTCGGGATCATCGCGCCTGGGCACAGGTGACCGGCGAGACCCTCGCCCGCGCGCGCCTTGCGCTCGATGCGCTTGCCTCGCGGGCATCCTCGCTCGGCCGGTCGACCATTGCGAGGAGCGGCTGGTCTGCGGCCGACATGTGGCTCTTCACGGCCGTAACTTGGTTCGAAGGACTTCCGACGCGCGCGGAGACGAACACGAACATTGCGCAAGTCTTGACTCTGGGTCTCACGCTTCCGCGAGCCCTCTCGGGCTGGGCGGATGCCCACCGCGACCGGGCGGACGTGGTCGCACTGGGGTGAACCGTCACTCTCAGAGGCTATCGGACCACGCGAACTGGTAGAGCGAGCCGGCGGACTCGAGGTTCTGGAATAGGTTGCGGCTCGGCTGGTTGTAGTCCGGCGAGCTCGGCTCGTCGCTGAAGACGTAGGTGCCGTCGGGCTCCGCTTGAAGTCCGCCGAAATCGACGTTCGTAAAAAGCGCACGCGGGTCGACGCGCACGAGTAGTCCGCCGGTCGGTTTCACGACCACGTCGGTCGGTACCGACACGATGCGCTGTTTGCAGATTGCGCTGCTCCCTGCCGTTTGGCCGGCTGCCTGTCGGTTCGCGCCAATCGTGATTGTGGCCTCGAACGACATGGCGGTCGCGTTCCCCATCGCCGCCGTTCCAGCGATCACCAAGATGGGCGTGGTGTCGTCTGGCGAATTGACGTCCCCGCCGGTGAGCCAGACCTGTCCGACCAGCGCGGGCGGTATCGTCGTGCCTTGTCCTGCGACGGGAAATAGTTGCGGCTCGGGCGACAACAGGTCGACGTCGCGGCCCGCCGTGACCTGAGCGACGTACGTACCGGGGAGGATACAGTTGGTCCCCTGCGAACCGGAGACGGGCGAACTCTGGTCGAGGTAAAGGGCGCCGACGTGCAGCACCGCTTTGGTCAGGATGACGCTCCATCCGCGGCTCGTGACGAATTCGAAAGGCCGTGTGGGGTCGGTGTCGGCCGGGCCGGCGGCGGCCGCGGGGAACGAGAGGAGTTGGCCTCCGGTCGTGCCGACGCAAGCCATTCCTGAAAGCGCCGCTCCGGCAAGAAACACGAGGGCGCGCATCAGGTGCCGCCGAAGTTGATGGCGAAGTTGCCGAAGATGCCTCGCGGAGCGCCAGCGCTGAACGTTCGCTCGGGCACGAGCGTCGGCTGCTCCCCCTGGCTATGGAAATCGGAAGCATAATTGTATTCGCCGAGACGGTATTTCGTGTCGAGCAAGTTGCTGATCGTGATGCCGACTTCGTAGTGGGACCACGTGAGCCGAGCGGAGGTGTCGATCGTGAAGATGTCTTGGCTCTCCTGCCCAAAGGGAAGCGGTCGCGGACCGACATAGGTAATTCCGCAGCTCAGGGCACCTTTCAGCGTCGACCCGGCGATACGAAACGGGAGATCCTCGAAGAGCGCGGTATCCGAACGGAAGACGACGCCGGGGATGTAGGCGACCAGCAGGTGGTCATCGTCGTACGTCGCGCGAACGAACGTCAGGTTCGCCGATTCGTCGAAGAACGATCCGGTCATGCGTAGCGCACCGACCCATCCGACTCGGTGCGTTCCCACGCCGAGGACGTTGCGCCCGACGTTTTGGTCGAAGATGAGATCCTTGTCGACCAGAGTCTCGAAGAAGATGGAACGGGCCACGAGCGAGACGCTGCCCACTTCGCCGGCGTACGAGATGCCGCCGTCGTACGCGACGATGTTGGCGAACGGCGTTTTGACGTCCTGGGTGATGTAGCTCGGGTCGATCGAGCGAATTCCCTGTCCGTAGTTGGCCGACAGGATGAAGTGAGCGAAGGGTCCGACGATGAGGGAGGCGCGTGGCAAGACGGCGATGCTCGACGTCGCCGTCTGCTGATTGGGCTCGCGAGGGCGTCCCATGTCTTGCTGCGTGAGGCAGCTCTGATCGATGGGAGGGTTCGTGGTAGACGGGTGCGCGACCGTCTGGGCCGCGCAGTTGTTGAGGACGTTGTACGTAAGGGCGTCGGCGCGCGCGCCGCCCCGGACGTTCAGCCACCGTGTGGCGCGAAGATTCGCGTCTCCGTAGAGCCCAATGTCGCTCAGTTGGGAGTCCAGATTCGTGTCCGTCTTGTACGGAACGCCCGTGTTCGCCTCGAGCCGCTGCTGCGTCCCCGCGGCGTCGTCGCCGCGTGCGTAGTAACCGAACTCGAGCTCTTGCTGCTGCCCGAGCGCCTTTCCGTGGAGGCGCGCAGCGCCACGAGCGCCAATGGTGACTTCGTGGACGTTGAGGTCGAGCATGTCTCCACGCTGGGAGTGGACGCTCTGGAGCGGTTCTTGGACATCGAGCAGAAAGCCCGTGAAGTTTTCGAGCAGGCGCATGTCGCGCTTGATGGCGAACAACTGCTGCGTCAGCGTCGTATCGCCGACGCGAGTCTCGAGGTCGGCCGCGACCGAATAGCGGGACGCGTCGCCCCCTTCCGGCACCTGTTCGCGCGCAAATTGACTGAGGTCGTAGCTATCGTAAAAACCGATTTTACCGGACTGATAGTCGTCCTGTCGTATGAGACCCGCCGAGTGGAAGTGCGTCGAGTAGCCCTGAGCGACGATCCGGTAAGTTCCGTTCGAGCCGAGTCGACCCTCGTACTGTCCCATGGCCGATCCACGCTGTGCGTCGCGATTCTGGCCAAATCCGTCGGTCGAATAGATCTCGGCCCCCGCAAACGTGTGCGTGCTCTCTCCGGCCGGCCCCCAGGTGACGAGCGCACGCTGGGTGTTGAAGCTGCCCGCGGCGTACTTCGCCGTGAGGCCCCGCAGCGGAAGACCGAGCTCGTAGTCGGCGCTCCCCGCGACCGCGTAGTTGCCCTGACGTGGATCGAAGGGCCCTTCGACGACGCGCAGCCGCTCCACGAGCTCGGGAATGATGAAGTGGGTATCGGCATAGCCGTTGCCATGCAAGTTGCCGCTCTCGTTGATCGGCACTCCACCCACCGTGAACTCGATGTCTTGACCTTCCCGTGCGTCGAAGCCCCGAAGAAAGACTTGCTCCGCATGGCCCTCTCCCCCCTCGTTGGTTAGCAGAATCCCCGGAGCGAGCTTGAGGAGATCGCTTGCGTTCGCATGGGGAACGAGCGCAAGCGCGCCGATTTGAACGTTGAAATCCGACGCGCCGACGTTGGGAGGTCCTGCCCGACCGCGGACGTTCACGACCTCCGGCTCCTCGGCCGGCGAGGAAGAGACGCCCGCCGAAGGTTTCGCAGCCGGCTTCTCGGATTGCTGCGGAATGGCCGGCGTGACGGCGATCTCGGGCTCGGACGGCGGGGGCGGCGCTACGAACTCCGGCGGCGGCGCAGGCGGGGCGAAGTGAAACGGAACCCGGATGCGACTCGCAACCGGCTTGCCGTCACGGAGGGCAGGTTCGAACGTCCACTGTCGCGCGGCGACGACCGCCGCTTCGTCCAAATCGCTCCCGCCCGACTGGATTACGTCGGCCTTCGAAACGTGCCCGTCGACGTCGACGGTGACGGCCAGAACGACGTCGGTGTGTTTTCGTTCGGCGAGTGCCGACGGCGGGTACACGGCGTCGACGTGTTGAACGACGACTGGCGGCTTCACGTCGGCGGAAGGTTGCGCAAATGCGCTGAAGGCAAAAGCCGGAACGCAGGATGTGCCAAGCAGGGCGCAAAGGGCGAAGCGGCCGGCCATGAGGTCCGTGCGGAGAGTATGACGATGTGCGTACGGCTTCAATCGCGAAGGGAGGTCCCAGACCGACGAGGCGAGCCCAAAAGAGCCGACCGATCAAGCGGGCGGGCAAACGCGCCGCCCCCCGAGCGCCGTTACAACGCCCGACGGACCAGCCGCTCGAGCTCTCCCGCATCGGTGACGCCGGTTCTTATCGCGACGACCTTTCCGCCGCGCGAAATGACGACGAGAGTGGGCAGCGCGTCCACGGCATACGCTCGTGCTGCAGCGCCTCCCCGATCTTGTACGATTGGATAGGTCAATCCCCGCGACGCAGCGAATGCCTTGGGATCCCCTTGGTCTGGACCGTCGGTGTCGACGCCGACCACGACGAGCCCTCGATCGCGCCAGCGACGCGCTACCTGGTCGATGATCGGGGCTTGCACGCGGCACGGCTCGCACCAGGTCGCCCAAAAATCGAGCAAGACAGGCTGCCCCCGCAGGTCGCCGAGTCGCATCCTGGTCGCGTCGTCGCTGGTCGCAGTCCCGTTTGCCACGAGCGGAAGCGTCCAATCCGGGGCGTCTTGGCCTACGCCCGCCGGATGTAGTGGCCTCAGGACGCGGGGGAGCAACGCGAAGCCGCCGACTAACATGAGCACCAACCCCAGCGCTCCGATGGTCGACCGAGACGATCCGGCGGTGCTCGCCGCCGCCGTGCGAGCCCTGCCCAAGGTCGAGTCGCCGCTCATCGTCGAGTGGGGATAGCATGGACCGGGTGAGCGACCCGCTCGTCGATGTCGCGCGCCGCGGCGATGGCGAGCGAGTGAACGAAGGGAAGGGCGACGACGAACGCCGCGCCGCCGAAACGTGCGCTTCGGTCGACGACGATGGAGCCGTTGTGCTCGACGACGATCTTCTTGACGATCGCGAGGCCGAGGCCCGTGCCTTCCGCCTTCGTTGTAAAGTACGGATCGAAGACCCTCTCTCTCGCGTGGTCGGGAACGCCTGGCCCGTCGTCCTCGACCACAATTGAGATGGAATCGATGGCTCGCTCGGCGCGCACGAGCACGCGTCCTCTCGTAAGCCCGTCCGCGGCAGGCGGCCGGGCATCGCGGATCGCCTCGACAGCGTTTCGCACCAGGTTGACGAGAACACGCCGTAACATCTGTCGGTCGATGGCTACGGGCAGGGGCTCGCTGGGTATCTCCCAGTGGACCTCGACGTCGTGCGCTACGATGAGTTCCTCAGCGCCGCTTTCGGTGAGCTCTGCGCCGAGGTGCCCGAGCTGGTCGGAGCATTCGCTCAAGAACTCGCGCAGGCTGGCCTCACGGAGCTCGGCGTGCGGCAGTCGCGCGAAGCTGGAGAAGTTTCCCACCAGGCGCCGAAGAGTTTCCACCTCTTCTTCGACGATCTCTAGAGTCGTGTCCAGCAGCGCGCGAAACCGCGAGTCTTCGCCGGGGTACTTGCGGTGACATTCCTGCACGGCGAGCTGGATCGGCGTCAATGGGTTCTTGATTTCGTGCGCGAGCCGCTGCGCCATTTCTTGCCAGGCGCCAATCCGTTGCAGGTACTCGATGCGCGCCCGCGACTGCTGCATCTCGCTCAGCATTCGATTGAACACTCTCGCGAGCTCCGTCAGCTCGTCGGAGCCGGTCACCGGAACGCGCACGTCCAAGTTTCCCCGTGTGACCTGGTGTATCGCATTCGCAATTCGGTAGATGCGGCGGGTGATGCCGCGGGCCAGTAGAAACCCGAGGGCCACCGTGGCTACGACCGTTATGCCGAGCAGCACCGCGAACGCTTCGTAATAGCTCCCGTAGACGTGCGTGCGCTCCTTTTCGAGGCGCGCATACGCGTCGTGGATGCCGCCGGCTCGCTCGAGATCGCGTTCGTAGCGGCGGTCGAACGAGAACGTCGCGACGAGCATCGCGCCCCCGCCGTTCGCGCCGAGCGGCCTTCGCACTTCGAGCTTTCGTTCGGAAGTCTCGTCAATCTCGTGTCCGCGGTCGTACTCGGCGAGCTCGTGGTTGGCCTCGTCTTCCACGGAGAGCGAGACGAGCTGTGCGTACGCAGGGAAGAGTTCGCGCAGCGCTCGCGCACAGGCGACTGGGTCACGTCTGCGAGCGGCTTCGCGGAGCACCTGGCTTCCCGCCATCGCAGCCGCCTGATCCTTCATGTCGTCTTTGACTGTATGGATGTACGTCTTGTAGAGGTCGATTCCGTGTTCGAGCTCTTGCTCGACCTCCGGCCTCAGCCATACGGACGAAGCGTAGTTCAGGAGCGAGTACGCGAGCAGCATCGCGCTCGCGAGTGGGAGCAATGCGGTCGTCAAGATAACGAGCGCGAGGCGACCTTCGGTATTGCGAAGCATGTTCGCGGGGGACGTGGCCCGCTGGCGACAGCATACGCCACTCGACCGCCGAGGAGGGTGGGAGCGTGCCGCCGAATGGCGTATGCTCTCGAATATGAGCACGTCGCTGTTCGATCAACTCTTCCAGATGACCGTGGTCGTGGCCGACACCGGTGACATCAACGCCATTCGTAAGTTCAAGCCCCGTGACGCGACGACGAACCCGTCGCTCATCGTGTCTGCCGCCCAAATGAAAGAGTACGCGCCGCTGGTCGACGAGGCGCTCACGTGGGCGAAAAAACAAGTTCCCGCGGGGTCCTCGAGAGACGCGATCGTGCGGAGCGCAATCGACAGGTTGAGCGTCGTGTTCGGACTTCAAATTCTCGGAATCATCGCAGGGCGCGTGTCGACGGAGGTCGACGCGAGGCTGTCGTTCGACACGTCGAAAACCATCGAAAAGGCCCGAACGCTCATCTCGCAGTAC
>JBAULD010000604.1:0-1573 GCA_049578005.1 Polyangiaceae bacterium | reverse complement strand
CGCCCGAGCTCAGCGCCTCCGCCAGCGGCGAGCGTGCGGCGAACGTAGCCGTATCAGACATGCAGGCGTGCTCCTTCCGGGTCGAAGAACAGGGGCGATACCACCTCGACCTCCGCATCAGCGGACCGAATCGGGCAAAACGCGCGCAGTCGCTCGCCATGGCGCTCGGGTCCGCGCTTCAAGAATCCCAATCCTATCCAGTGTCCGAGCATGGGTGAATAGGCCACCGAGGTGAGATAGCCTTGATCGTTCTCGAGGCTGGGAGTTGCGCCCAGCGCAAGAAAATGCGCACCGCCATACAGCCGCTCCGAGCGGTCGACCGGCCTGATCCCGACGAGCGACGGGCGCTCGGGATCGGTGAGCCCGGGCCTTTTGGCCAGCACCCGGCCGATGAAATCCTTTTTCGTGGACATCATGCGCCCAAGACCCAGATCGGCGGCGGTCGTGGTGCCGTTCAATTCATTGCCCGCCACATGACCCTTTTCAATGCGCATGACGCCGAGCGCCTCAGTGCCATAAGGCGTCACACCGAACGGTTCACCCGCGCTCATGATCGCGCGGATCACCGCGTCGCCGTACCGGGCCGGGACCGCAAGTTCGTAGGCCAGCTCGCCGGAGAAGGAGATGCGGAACAGCCTGACGCGCAAGTTTGCCCAGGAAAACTCCGCGCAGGCGAGATAAGGGAAGGCCCGGTCCGACAAATCGAACACGCCGCCCAGCAGCCGCTCCAGAAGCTCGCGCGATTTCGGCCCCGCGATGGCGTATTGAGCCCACTGTTCGGTGACCGAGACGATCTGCACATCGAGCTCGGGCCACAGGATCTGCCGGGCGTGCTCCAAGTGCTGCATGACGCCTGCGGCATTCGCCGTGGTCGTCGACATCACGTAACGATCCTTCGCGAGCTGCGCCGTGGTGCCGTCGTCCATCACCAACCCGTCCTCGCGCAGCATCAAACCGTAGCGCGACTTTCCGACCGGCAGCGTCGAGAACATGTTGATGTAGACGCGGTCGAGGAACGCGCCGGCATCGGGCCCCTGAACGTCTATCTTTCCCAGCGTCGACACGTCGCACACGCCGACGCTCGAACGCACGCAACGCACCTCGCGCGTGACCGTCTCCTGCCAATTCGACTCGCCGGGCGCGGCGAACCATTGAGCGCGCAGCCATTGGCCGGCCTCGACGAAGGTCGCGCCCCGCTCCCGTGCCCAATCGTGCCCGGCGGTGAAGCGCGTCGGACGGAAATGCCGGCCGCGGTGCGAGCCCGCGAGCGCGCCGATCGACACCGGTGTGTACGGCGGGCGCGCCGTGGTCGTGCCCACGCTCGGAATGGAGCGTTCGGTGAGCGCGGCCATGATGGCGAGCCCGTTGATGTTCGACGTCTTGCCCTGATCGGTCGCCATGCCCAGGGTCGTATAGCGCTTCAAGTGTTCGACCGAACGGAAACCCTCGCGCGCGGCAAGCTCCACGTCCTCGCGGGTCACGTCGTGCTGCAGGTCGACGAACGCCTTGCCAACCGAGCCCTCGACGCACCAGAGCGCACTCGAGCGGGCTCGATCGTCGGAGCTCCTCCAGG
>JBAULD010000603.1:0-12903 GCA_049578005.1 Polyangiaceae bacterium | reverse complement strand
CAGCCCACGCCCGCCGAGTGACGCGCAACCGACAGGCTGAGTCGGGCGATCTTCTTTGCGTCCGACCGGCCGGAGGCCCTCCGGGGTAGAGTGACGGCGATGCTTCATCGCATCTACTTCACGCCGGGCATGTTCGGCTTCGGCCGGCTCGCTTCGTACGACTACTTCGGACATCTCGACCGAGGGCTATGCGCGCGACTCCGCGCACGAGGCGAGCAAATCGAGACCCACGTCCTTCAGGTGTCGCCCACCGCGTCGATTCGCCGGCGCGCCGCCAAGCTGGCGGAGCTCGTCGCGGAGACGTGCGGGGACGGCGGACCGATTCACCTGATCGGGCACTCCACCGGCGGGCTCGACGCGCGACTCGTCGCGTCGCCGAGCGCCTCGCTCGCCGCGCCTCCGGGCGCCCTGGCCTGGCGCGACCGGCTCGTGAGCATCACCACGATCAATACGCCGCACTTCGGCACGCCGCTCGCGAGCTTCTTCACGACGGTGAGCGGAGGACGCGCTCTGCGAGCGCTGAGCGCGCTCACGGTCCTCGGGCTCTCGCTCGGTTCTCACCCGCTGGCCGCCATGAGCGCGCTCGTCGCGGCGTTCGCTCGGGTCGATCACGCGCTCGGGTTCGAATTGGCGGTGTTCGATCGGGCGACCGACGCGTTCCTGCGGCTGCTCGACGACGCGCGCAGCAACGACGTGCGGCAGTACATCGACGCGATTCAGAAGGACCAGGGCGCGATGGTGCAGCTCATGCCCGAGGCGATGGATCTATTTGCGGCCGGAATCGAAGATCGCCCCGGGATCCTGTGTCAGTCCGTCGCGTCGATGGCTCCTCCGCCGGGCCCGGGGATGCTCTTGCCGGCCCTCTTCCGGCCGACAAGCATCCCGAGCGCGGCAATCTTCTCCCTCCTCTATGGAATCTCCGCGCGCTACGACCCGCGCTACCCCTGCAGCGCGCCGACCGCGTCGGAAGACGACGAAGAAAAGCTCCGCCGTGTGTTCGCGCGCATCCCCGGCGTTCGAGAGAACGACGGAGTCGTCCCGCTGCGCTCGCAGCTCTGGGGCAACCTCGTGTGGGTGGGATACGGCGACCATCTCGACGTCCTCGGGCACTTTCGAGATGACCGGCGAGCGTCGACGTCCGCCGGGGACGACGGGGGTCCGCCGCACGTCGACTGGCTCTTCAGCGCGAGCGGCTTCGATCGGGCGCGATTCGGGTCCCTGGTCGACGCGATCGCTCCGGGGCTCGTCTCGAGCGCGAGCGCGGCGCCGCAAACTCCTGCGAGCGGGCCCGGTGGGTGACGACGATGTCGACCTTTGAAATCCTCCTCGGCGTCGACGAAAACGGCCTCGGGCCGCGCCTCGGCCCGCTCGTGGTGACCTCGGTCGTCGCGCGCGTCGAGGGCGACGGACACAAGCGCGTGGTCTCGCGCCCTCGGGGAGCGCTGCGTTCGCGCCTCGGCGACTCCAAGCGCCTCGTCGCCTACGGGGAAAGCTCCCTCGGCGAGGCGTGGGCACGCGCGATCCTGCGGCGCAACGGACAGACGGAGCCGGGAGGACCCGCGGAGGTCGTCCGCCTTCTCTCGCTCGACGACCCCGAGGCGCTCCGCGCGCCCTGTCCGAGCGACCACGCCGACCAGTGCTGGTCGCCCGGCGGCGACGCCTTCGCCGCCGAAGGAAAGCTCGTGGCCGACGTCGAACGAGACCTCGCGAGGCTCGACGCCGCCGGAGTTCGGGTCCTCTACGCCGCGTGCGTCGTGACCTGCGCGCGACGGCTCAACGACGGGATCGCCCGAGGACTCACGCGTTTTCACCTCGACCTCCACGCGATGGAGCGCCTCGCGCTCGAAGCCCGGGCACGGGCCGGTGTGGACGTGATCGCGACGTGCGGCAAAGTCGGGGGCTTTGCGCGCTACCCGCCCGCGTTCGGTCCGATGAACGGCCGGCTCCACGCCGTCGCGGAGGAAGGGCGCGCCCGCAGCGAGTACCACGTCCCGGGCCTTGGCCGCATCGCCTTCGTCCGCGACGCGGAGGACCGCCACATCCTGGTCGGAATGGCTTCCCTCATCGGCAAGTGGGTGCGCGACCTCCTGATGGCGCGCATCGTCCGCTACCACAGGAAAGACACTCCGGACCTGCCCGACGCGAGCGGCTACCACGATCCGGTGACGGCGCGCTTCGTCGAGGCGACGCGGCTCACGCGAAAGAAGAGCGCGCTCCCGGACGACTGCTTCGAACGTCAGTCGCTCGATGACGTAGCTGGACTCGTGGACGCGGAAGCGTGACGCAGATCGCGTACCGCGACGCCGGAGCGCTCCTCACTTCGTCGTCGACGCGAGCCAGTCCGTGAGCCTTTGGACTTTCTCGTCTTTGGTGAGCTTGAGCGGCGCGAGCTTGTCGCTCGGCGTGGACGGGTCGAGCACCAGCTCTTCGTCGCCGATCGCGGCGACGAGGCCGGCTTTGCGCGCGACGACGTACTCCGCCTTGGCGCGGTCGGGTGCCTCCTGCACGATGGTCAGGACGGCTTCGTCGCCGAGGCCCTTGATCGGCAAGCTTCCGGGCTTGAGTTTGAAGGCGCGAAATGCCTCCTTCGCGCTGTCGGCGCTCTCCCGCACGATCGCGACGTCACGCCAGCGCTTCTGGCCCTCCCGGTAATACCCGACGGCCGCCGGGCCGATGGCCGAGATGCCGAGGGCATCCTTCGGGTAGTACGCGACGCCCAGCGGAATTCGCGCGGCGACCGGGAGCGCCGCGGCCGACGGGAGCGGCCCCGTACCGCCGGGGAGCTTGTCGCCGATTTGCTTGGCGATGGCCCCGGTCGACAGCTCGTTCGCGCGTGCCATCTCCGCCGGAGTCATCTTGGTGTCTTCCGTGACGAAGGTGAGCTCCACGAGGTATTGGCCGCGCCACACGTACGCGTTGCTGCTGCTCGCGGCGCCCGCAGCCCCGGCCGCGAGCGGCTTCACGGTGGCCCGCGCGGGATCGGCGTCGGCGACGACTCGCTTCGTGAACATCCCGTAGGCGCCGTGCTCGGTCGCGAAGCGCGAGAGGTTCACCTCGACGCTGTTCGGCGCGCCGCTCCCGTCGACGTACCGAAGGACGACCACGCGGTCGAGGCCGAAGCGCTTGTAGACTTCGCATTCGCCGTCGAACGCCGTCGTGCACACGTCGTCCATCGAGAGCTTCCCCTTGTCTCCGTACGTCTTCGGCTCCCCCTGCGGATCGAGGCAGAACGTTCCGACCGTCCTGGGTACGAACGGGGCGCTGATCGTGTCGGTGTCCTGTCCGCCGCCTCCTGCGCAGACGTCGGGGTGCGCGGGTCCGGCCGATGGCGCGGCCGATGGCGGGGGCGGCCGGCGGTCGTCCCGCGCGTCTCCCTTCTTGTCACACCCCAAGAACACGACGAGCAGCAGCGCGAGGAGTCGGGTCGATCGCATCGCAGAGAGCATCGACGCCGCGTGTAGCACGATGGAAGCGAGAAGGGAGTCGCCTCCGAACGCGACTGCCCCCCCGCTGCGGCGGTCCGCAGGTTTTGCAAGGCGTGGAAATCGTTGCTGCGTGAGCGGAAGGCGTACCCTCACCGGAAAGCGCGGGAACAGACGGAAAAGCACAGGGCACGACGTTTGCTCTCCAAGGCGATGAGGAGATCGAGGTGCCCAGCGTCGTGTCTAGGGTCTCGGGGATGCGCGCACCCTCGCAGAAGATGCGACAGCGGGGCTTTTCGCTCATCGAGCTGCTCGTCGTCGTCATCATCGTCGGCGTCATCGCCGCGCTCGCGATCCCCTCGATGACGGTCGCGCGCATGGACCGCCTCGCGTACGACGACGCCGGGCAGATCATGCAGCTGATTCGCTCCGCGCGCACGCGGGCGATCGCCCGCGGCGGCGCGGTGCTCGTCACCATGAGCGCCAACGGCTCCGCCGATCGGGGGACGCTCGGCATGTACGAAGCCGTCTCTCCGAACGCGCTCGGCGGCCTCGCCCGGACTCCGGTCGCGAGCTGCAAATCGCCGACCGATTGGACGGTCCTCAACGTCGCGGGGCTGACGAACAACGTGCTCGGACTCGGCGGCGTCAACCTCAACGGAACGCTCGAGGCCGAGGCGAACATTCAGACGCAGATCTTCATCTATCCCAGCCCGGCGGCCGCCCAGCGCGTGGGGGTGGCCAACGGCCTCGCGAGCATTTGCTGGACACCCATCGGCCGGTCGTACGTGGCCCAGGGCACGGCGACCCAGGCGATGTTCAACGGGCTGCTGCCGACCATCAGCCCGATCGAACTCCAGGTGCAGCGCGCGAACGGAGGCACCTACCGGAGCGTCCTCGTGCCTCCGAACGGGATGGCGCGGCTCTTTTCCACCACCTGGCTGCCATGAGCGCGAGCGGCAGAACTCCCAGCCCCGCCGCGCGCGGGTACACAGCCGTCGAGGTGCTGATGGCGATGACCGTGATGGCCGTCGGGGCCTCGGCCGTCATGAGCATGCAGAAGGCGAGCGTGATGGGCAACCTCGACGCGCGGAAGGCCGATGTGGCCAACTCCATCGCGCGCACGTGGGTCGAGCGCCTCCAGCGCGACGCCATGCAGTGGACGGCCCCGGGCCCGACCGCTGGAGCGACTTCGAACATCGCGACCGCGGCGCTCCTCGCCAACGGAGTCGCGAACGCCGGCACTTGGGTCTTCCCCAATCAGTATATCGCTTCGAACCCGCCGTTCAGCCCGGGCTTCGACATCCTCGGGCGCGATCTTCCGGCGGCGGATCTTGGAAACAGCGTGTTCTGCGCGAACGTGCGGCTGACGTGGCTGACGGTCAACGAGCTCCTTCGCGCCGACGTGCGCGTCCTCTGGCCGCGCGGCATCTCGAACGCTCCGACGCCCGACTGGTGCAAAGCCGCCCTGGGCAACACGCCCGATCCGCAGATGTACCACTCGATTTACGTCACGACGGCGGTGAGGGGAAACCCGCAATGAAGCGATCACACGGCCGGACGGCTGGGTTCACGCTGGTCGAGCTCACGGTCGCCCTCGTCGCGGGGCTCATCGTCGCGATCGGGATCGTCGGGCTGTCGCGGGAGGCCACGGCGACGTTCCACGAAGAGATGAGGAGCTCCGCCGCCGAAGCGACGTTGCGCGCCGCGGTCGACCGGTTGCGCGCCGACCTTCAACGCGCCTCGTACATGAGCACGCCCAATATCATTTCCGATCCGAAAGTCGCGAAGTGGATCGGTGACCCGAACAGCGTCTTTCGCGTGAACCCGACGACGGGCGCGGCCATCGTCCATCTCGCGGGAATCCACCTCGTCAGCGGCGGATCGGCGGCCAACGCACCGCTGTCCACCTCCCAGGTTCCGCCACTGGCACCCGACATCATCGAGATCGGCGGCAACATGACCTCCGCCGAGCAGTTCGACGTGCAAACGATCAACGTCAACCAGGGCGTCTGCGCGCGGATCACGATATCGGACGCCTCGCCGGCGATGTACCGCCTGAACGCCGCGGGACCGAACGCGCAGGCCGCGGAGTTCAACAACATCTTCCAGCCGTATCCAGGCCACCAGTTCATCGTTCGGCTGCTGGACGACACGGGCCGGTCTCAGTTTCTCGCGACGTGTCCCGGTACACCCACCGGCATCAACAACACCGCCGTACCCCCGACGGCATGGGTAGACGTCGCGCTCGGCGTCGCGCAGCTCCTCACCCCCCAAGGCACGGGAAACCTCGGCGGCGTCACGCCCATTCCCGCGGGACGCGCGTGGATCAACCCCGTCCAGCTCGTGCACTGGGAGATCACGAGCGCCGTGGCGGAGCCGGCCCAGTACACGAACGCCCTCGCCAGGCAGTCGCTCGTGGCGATCCCCGATCCGAACAAGTACGACCTCGTGCGGTCGTACGTGGACGCCTCCGGCGCCGTCATCCCCGAGACATCGGAGGTCGTCGCGGAGTACGCGGTCGACCTCAAGTTCGCCTTCTCGGTGGACAACTCGCTCGTCGGGGCGCGGCCGCCGCAGCCGTCGATGCTCACGTTCGCGTTCGACGATCCCGCCAACCAGGCGTGGGCCGACGACGTCTACAAAGTGCAGGGCGCCGCGAACATGCCCCAGCGCATCCGCATCGTGCGCGCGAGAGTCGCGACGCGGACGGCGCAGCCCGACCGCGCCGTCAACGTGCCCGTCGCCAACTACGCCCCTCAGGCCTTCATGTATCGCTACTGCATGACCCCCGGAGCGTGCGGGATCAGCAACGGCACGATGCGCTGGGCGCGCGTGCGCACGATGACGACCGAGGTGGCGCTCGCCAACCAGGCAGGAGCCTTTTATCCGTGACCCACTCGCTCGCCACCGCACGAGTCCGCGCCCGCCTTCGCGCACGTCAAGATGGCGCGGCGATGTTCATCGTGGCGATGACCCTCGCCGTCCTCGGTTCGGTCGGCGTCTTCGCGCTCGCCGCCGCGGCGACCGAAGTGCGAACGAGCGGCAACGAACGACAGAATACCCAGACCCACTACATGACGGAGTACGGCATCATCGGCGCTGCGCACGAGATCACGGGCGCCGTCGCCAAGTGGCAGCTCGGAGTCATGCTCGATCCGATACACCGCGACGGCCTCAAGGCCGGCTCGACCAACGCGCCTTGCGTGGCGCTGCAAAACGTCCCCTCCACGGCCGATGCGATGACGCTCGCGTGCCGGCGCCTCGGCTCGGCGGAGCTCGGAGGAGCGTGGTCCCCGGCCGCCATCACGGTCCCTTATGCGTCGACCACACCCCTTCAGTCGAACGTGACGCCGGGCAGCCTCGGACCCATCCCGATGCAAGGGGACTTCTTCGTCGAGCTGACCGACCCGTGGAAGGCCAATACCCCGTCGCGCTATGCGCTCGATCTCAATTTTTGTTTCATCGAAATGACGGTCACCGCCGGCGGAATCACCGAGCCGATCTTCACGGACAATACGGCGCTCGTCGCCGGCGAGGGGATCGAGATGCAGCGCGCCCGGCTCGTCGCCGGTCCGATGCAATGCCCGAAATGAAGAGGAGAGTAGAAGCGACATGAGGCTGAACATCGCTCGGCGGGACGTCGCTGCCTTCGCGGCCGCCTCCGCGCTCGTCCTCGCCTCCGGCGGCGCCGGCGCCCAACAAATCGACATCAACCCGCCGCTGCCGAACGTCCTCTTGCTCATCGACAATTCCGGCTCGATGGAGCGGATGATCGACGGGACCCTCCCCGAAAGCAGCCCGCAGAACGCCTGCAACTGCGATCCGGTCAGCGGCGCGTGCAACTGGTCGGCGCAGCCGCCCCCGAACCGCTGGGGCGTGCTCGTGCAGTCGCTCACCGGATCGATCCAGAACGGCTACAACTGCGCGGCGATGCCTCGATCGGCGGGGGGCGTCTTTCAGAGCGAGTACCAGATCGGGGGGGTCTCACCCTACGACCTCAACTACTACATTCCGTACCATCGCCCGATCGCAGAGGACACGGGGACCAATCCGCTGCAGCCGCTTTCTTGCGTCTACGCACCCGGCGCGCTGCCCGGCGCCACGACTCCGGGCGGCGTGGGCCCGCAAGGCGTCGGCGCAAACGGCCTCGCGACCGATTTCCCGTCGAACGCGATCGTTGAGCGTTCCTACGGAACGAGCAACACGACGGCGTGCAGCTTCGGGCAAAATCAGGACGGCGCGCTCGACACCGAGCTCGATCTCATGCGCTTCGGGCTGATGACCTTCGATCAGGATCCCAGCGCGGCGACCGGCGTGACCGCCCAGAACACGGTCTTGAGTCCCGCGTTCAACGGAATGTGGAGCTACTTCCCGGGCTGGAACACCGGAGCGGCGTGCACGTATTACGGCAACCCCGCGAACTGCGTGACGCAAACGCTCATGGCCGTGGGCGCCCGCAATCCAGCGGCGCCGCCGTGGGAGGGCCGGATGGTTCCTTTGCCCGCGACGACCGACCTCGCGACGCAGGAGACGCAGAACGGCAACATCCAGCAAGTGCTCCTCTCCTCCCGGCCTTACGGCGCCACGCCGCTCGCCGGGATGTTCGTCGGCGCCCAGTATTATTTGCAGGCGGATCCGACCGGCCCGCAGGTGACCGACCCGTTCGTCCAGGGGGGCTGCCGCAAGCAGTACATCATCCTCCTCACCGACGGCGCCCCGAACCTCGACATGCGACCGTCATGTGCCGCGACCGGAAACCCGAGCGGCGTCTGCCCCTTTCCGCTTCCGGAGACGACGGCGCAGTCGCTCTACCAGCCCACGAACGGACAGACGCCGGTCGTCACCTACGTCATCGGGTTCGCGGTGTCTTCGTTCCAGGATCAGGGCACGACGGTCTACTGCTCGAATCAGGTCTCCAATGGACAGCTGGCGTCCACCTGCAGCAGCAACGATCCGCGGATCCAAGCACTCTACGGTCCGTGCTGCGAGCTGCAGAAGATCGCGCTGGCCGGCGGGAGCTCGTCCGCCTATTTCGCCGACACCCCCGGGGATTTGCAGAAGGCGCTCGGCACGATCCTCTCGCAGATCGGCAAGAACGCGACCACGCGCACGACGCCCGCGTTCTCGTCGGTCGTCACCAACGTCCTCGCCGACCCGAACGCGCCCACGACGAACGAATCCGTGTTTCTCGCGTCGTTCTACGCGACGCCAGGGGCCCCGTGGTCCGGGGACGTGCAGCGGCAGCGTTACCAATGCACCTACGGCGGTGCGGGAGTCGGCTACTCGGTCCACGCGCCCAACGTACAGATATCGGCGGGGGACGACTTTGCGGCGAACCTCAACTCGGGCGTAGGAGCCCGGACGGCCGTGATGCTCAACCCGGCCGTGAACTCGAACGGATCGGTCGACGCGACGACGACGATCCGTCCCTTCGTGGCGTCCTCCGTGGGGGACGGCATCGGCAAGTACAGCGCGACGACGGTGGCCGGAGACCCGGGCACGGTCATCGCCGGGATTCCGCCTGCCGCTCTCAATCTGCAGGCCAACTCGTGCACGTACAACCCGGTCGGCGGCGGCGCGCCGAAGAAGCTCTCGCTCAGCCAGTGCCGGGACATGCTCCTCGATTACACGTTCGGCCTGCAAGCGTTCGGCACCAACCCGGGCGACTTCCCCTTCGTCTCGCGCTACGGCAACGCGTTCGGCGACGTATTCCACTCCACCCCGGCCATCGTCGGACCGCCCGCCTCGCTCCTGCGCGACGATTCGTACATCGGGTTTCGATCGACGTACGCCGCGCGCAAGCAAATCGTGTACGTCGCCACGAACGACGGGCTGCTCCACGCGTTTTGGGCCGACGAGACCAAGCTCGAGAACAACGAGCTCTGGGCGTTGATGCCGCCGGCCGTCATGCCCAACGTCCTGTCGTCGTATCCGTCGAGCCACGAGTTTCTGCTCGACGGAGCGCCGGTCGTGAAAGACGTCGTGTGGGACCGGCCCTTGTCGAACCAGGGGGACTCGACCACGTGGCACACGATGCTCGTCGCCGGGTTCGGCCCGTCCCAAGCCGGGTACTACGCGGTGGACGTGACCAACGCGGATGTCACGACGGGTATGCCGAACGGTAGTGTTCCGACGGATCCGCCGCCCAAGGGGCCGGTCTTCATGTGGCAGCTGACGAAGATGCCGGCGACCAACGCGCCCCTCTTCGGGGCGCACTCCGCGACGCCCGCGATCACGAGCGTATACTTCGATCCCGGCGACGGCTTGGGCGCGCGCGAAATCGGCGTGGCCATCCTTCCGGGCGGGCAAAACTCGGGACCGACGAGCTCCGGTGGTGGCGTGGCCTCGTGCGGACGCCTGCTGCCGAAACCATCGGACGCTGCACCCGTCGGCAAGTACATGGCCCGATCGTCCGTACGCTGCTGGGGCACGCCGGCGCCCGGCAAGGCCCCGAGCACATCGGATCCGGTCATCGGTCGCTCGCTCACGATCGCGCGCCTCGATACGGGCGAGATCGTTCGGACCTTCATGCGCAAGGCCGACGTTCCCGCCGGCGACACGCTGGCCGCCGCCAACCCGCCTCGCATCCTCGATACGTATCTCGACTCTCCGATGACCGGCACCCCCGTGCCTTACCCCAGCGACGTGGGTTCCGACGCGACCAAGGTGTTCGCTGGCGACGCCGACGGAACGATATGGCGCTTCGATCTCTCGAATCCGGACCCGACGAAGTGGGTCGGAGAGCTCTATCTCGATCTCTACAACCAGGACGTCGACAAGAACACGATGACCTCGTGGGGCGATGGCCAGCCTCTCCAAGTCCCGATGGTCACTTCTCTCGACCCGACGGGTAACCTCGTCATCAACGCGGCGACCGGGAGCACGGAGTCCTTCGACGCGACCGGCACGTATTACGTGTATTCGATCACCGAGGCCGTCGACGCGAGCACGTCGAAGCTCCGCGCCAACGTCAACTGGTGGCTCAACCCGACCACGGTGACCAACCAGCCTGGCGAGCGCGTGTCCGGACCCATGACCGTCTTCGACGGCGTGCTCTACTTCGCCACGTACTCGGCGCCGAATCCTGGTCAGCAGTCGTGCGCGAGCGGGGACGCGCGACTCTGGGGCCGGGACTACGTGACCCCCGCCTACACGTACGACCTGTCCCAAGGCGGAATCCTGCGACTGCAGCCGCCGCAAGGTCCGATCAACCCGCTGCCTTTGTACGTGCAACCGGACAAGTACGACGCGACGCTGGCCGGCGCGGTGATTCCCGGGGTCTCCATCAAGGCGACGCCCGCCTGCGCGGGATTGGGCGCGCCGGGCACCGATTCGTACGTGTACGGGGCCCAGCACCAATCGGCTTCGGGCTTCAGCGCGCCGCAGAGCCAATTCTCGCTCTACACGCAAGTGGGCGCCAAGGGGAGCGGCGGATCGAACACGAAGACGTACGAGTTGCAGCTGCCGACGCCCGTTTCGCCGACGATGATCGACTCGTGGGCGGGGGTGCTCGAATGAGCTGCCGGCCGGCCGCTATTTTGGCACTCGCGGCGCTGGCCGTCGGTTGCAAGCGGCCCGCGCCCGCCGGCGATGCTCCACTGGACAAAGCGAGCGCGCCGATCGCGGCGGAGGCAGAGCCCACACCGGTGGATCATTTGGCGCCCGGCGAGCTCCTAGAGGGCCCCGTTCGAGCGTTCGGCTTGCCGCTGCCGCGGGCGACCGCCGTGAAGGGCTCGTTCGTCGATGTCACGTACGCGAGCGGTCCGGTGTCCGTGCACGCGCTGGCCCAATACTTTCGCGCGCGTCTCCACGGCGGAAGCCTGCGCGAAAGCATGGACGCGGCGACCTTCGAGCATGGGAAGGTGCCGGGCCACCCCGGCGTCGAGCTCCTCGTGCGTATCTTGGCCGCCGCCGACGGCTCCACGGTGGAGATCCGCGACTCGACGCCTCCCGCCGCGCCTTCGCTGCCGGACGAGATGTCGCGCTGGAGGCAAGTCGGTCTCACGCCCCAGGGTCGTCTCGCCGATCCGAGCCACTTGGAGTAGGGTTTCGCTCGATCGAACGGAGCCTCCGCGGCCGGTTCAACACCGCGACCGTCGGGAGCAGTCCTTGGAAGCGTTGAATCATCCTCGAATTGCCCAAGGCGATGCCGGCTTCTCCTGAACGCGGTCGAGACCCGGACAGCGCCGCGCGCACGGCGGGCCGCGGCGGCGTCGCCGTCCTCGGCGCGAAGCTCTTTTTCCTCGTCGCGGGCTTCGTGCAGCAGCCGCTCCTGCGGCTCGCGGTCGGTTTGAACGACTTCGGGGCGCTCGCCCAGGCGATGGTGGTCGCGAACGTCGTCAACAACGTCGTCATTTCCAGCGGCACCCAAGGCGTGAGTCGCACCGTGGCCGGAGCGAGGGGGCACGAGGGACAGGCCCTTCGCGCGACGCTCCGCGTCCACGTGGTGTTGGCCGTGATCATCGCCCTGGCCATGGCGGCAGCGGCCCCCCTGTACGGACGCTTCGAGCGCGCCGAAGACGTGATCGGCCCACTCCTCGTGCTCGCTGGCGTCGCGCTCCTCTACGGTCTCTACGCACCCCTCGTGGGATACTTGAACGGCAGCAATCGCTTCGGCCGACAGGCCGCGCTCGACGTGACGTTCGCCGTGCTGCGTACCGTGGGGCTCGTCGGCTTCGGCTACGGCTTCGCCCATCACGGCCGGTCGGGCGTGCTCGGAACCACGATCGGATGGGTGACGGCCGTTGCGTTCATCATTCCGCTGGCCGCACGATCGACCGGCCTTGGCAAGCCGATTGCGCGAGGTCAGCCGCGACCGACCGGCGTCCCTTCCGGTCGATCCTACCTCGCGATGCTCGGGCCGATCGCCGGGGCCCAGCTCTGCACGAACTTGCTCTTGCAGATAGACATCTTTCTACTGGGGCGCTTCTTGAGCGAACGGGCCGTCGCGCTCGGGATGGGAGAAGGCGCCGAGCGCGCGGCGGTCAAGGAATGGCTCGCCATCTACAAGGAATGCCAGACATTCGCGTTCCTTCCCTATCAGCTCCTCTTCAGCATCACTCTCATCTTGTTCCCGATGCTCGTGCGCGCACGGGCCGACAACGACGAGCCGGCTGTTCGAGCCTACGTGGCGCGCGGAGCCCGATTGGCCGCAATCTTCTGCGGTCTACTCGTCGGCGTCGTCGTGGCGATGCCGGAGTCGATGCTGTCCTTTGCGTACGGCGCTGCCGACGCCGCGCGAGGCGCCGATGTGCTTCGAATCATGGCGCTCGCCCAGGCCGCGTTCGCGATGCTCGGAATCGCGACGACAGTCTTGACGAGCCTGGGTCGAGAGCGGACCGCCGCCATGTTGACCCTAGCGGCTGTCATCGCCGTCTCCGCAGCGTGCGCCATGGTTGTTCCCGAGGCCGAGTTCGGGCACGCGCAACTGGTTCGGTCGGCTCAGGCGTGCGGCGGCGCGCTGGGGGCGACGTTGGTC
>JBAULD010000602.1:0-3319 GCA_049578005.1 Polyangiaceae bacterium | reverse complement strand
GGGTACGGTGGTGGCGGCGGCGGCGGTGGGGACCGGCGGCGTGGCGGTGGCGGGGGTGGCGGCGGTGGTGGCGGTGGCGGGAACCGGCGCGAACGCTGGTAGCTTCAAGTCCGCCTTGCGGTTAGGGCTTTCGCTCGGCTGAGCGCGGGGGAGCGAGCCGAGCGGCGACCCTTTTTGTTTTCGACGAGAGCTGGGGCGAGGCGCCCGGGCCGCTGGTCGCGCTCGGGGCTGCCCATCGGCCGCGTTTTGCGTTAGAGCTTCGCTCATGCGCCTCGCGATGATTGGGCTCGGCAAGATGGGATACAACATGACGCTGCGTCTGCTGGGCGGCGGTCACGAGGTCGTGGCGGTCGACCAAAACACAGACGTCGCGCGGGACGTGGCCAAACAAGGAGCGATCTTCGCCAGCAGCGTCGCGGAGGCCCTAGCGCAGCTTCAGCCGCCGCGCGTCGCCTGGGTGATGGTCCCCGCGCAAGTGACCGAGGCGGTCGTCGGTCAGGTCAGCGAGCGCCTGTCGAAGGGCGACGTACTCATCGATGGTGGTAACTCGAACTGGAAGGATTCTCGTGCACGAGCCGAGACTCTCGCGCAAAAAGGCCTCTACTTTTGCGACGCGGGGACGAGCGGCGGCGTATGGGGCCTGAGGAACGGTTACTGTTTGATGGTCGGCGGGGCAGCCGAGGCGGTCGGCATTTGCGAGCCGATCTTTCGCACGCTCGCGCCCGAGGGAGGCTATGCGCACGTGGGGCCGCCCGGCGCCGGCCACTACGTGAAAATGGTGCACAACGGCATCGAGTACGGACTGATGCAGGCGTACGCCGAGGGGTTCGAGATCATGAAGACCTCTCCGTACCGGTTGGACTTGCACAAGATCGCCAGCATTTGGGGTCGCGGATCGGTGGTTCGCTCGTGGCTCCTCGAGCTTCTCGAGGCGGCCCTCGCGGACGATGCGGATCTCAAGGCGATAAGGGGCTGGGTGGAGGACTCGGGTGAGGGGCGATGGACCGTGCAGGCGTCGATAGATCAGAGCGTGCCTGCCCCCGTCATCACGCTGTCGTTGCAAGCGCGGTTTCGGTCACGGCAAGAAGAGTCGTACGGGGCGAAGATTCTCTCAGCGCTCCGCAACCAGTTCGGGGGACACGCGGTCAAGAAGGCGTGACCGCCGGCGGTTCGCGTGCCCGAGCTCCCCGACGTCGAGGTCTACGTCGTCCATCTGCGCCGTCGCGTCGTCGGCCAAGTGCTCGAGCGGGTGCGGTTGGCGTCTCCATTCGTCCTTCGGTCCTTCGACCCTCCGCTTCGCGCCGCCGACGGTAAGCGGGTACAAGACATCCGGCGCGTCGGAAAGCGCATCGTCTTCGGCCTCGAGGACGACCTCTGGCTCGTCTTGCACCTGATGATCGCCGGCCGGCTCCGATGGCGAGAGACAGGGGCGAAAGTTCCGGGCAAGGTCGGTCTCGCGGCGTTCGACTTTTCGTCAGGCACTCTCCTGTTGACGGAGGCGTCGACGAAAAAGCGCGCGTCTTTGCACCTCCTGCGCGGGGAGAGTGCTTTGCGGGAAATCGACCCGGGCGGCCTCGAGCCGCTCGACGCCGATCTGGAATCCTTCGCGTCCGTAATCCGCCGCGAACGGCACACGCTGAAACGAGCCCTCACCGATCCGCACCTCTTCAGCGGCATCGGCAATGCGTATTCCGACGAGATTCTCTGGCGCGCGCGCCTTTCTCCGATGCGCTCGACGACTGCCATGACGGACGAGCAAATCGCAGTTCTTCACGCGGCCATGCAGGCGACCCTTCGCGAATGGACGAGGCGACTGACGGCCGACGCGGGAGACGAGTTCCCGGAGAAAGTGACGGCGTTCCGTCCTGGCATGGCCGTGCACGGTCGCTATCGCGAGGCGTGCCCGGCGTGCGGCGCACCCGTACAGCGCATTGCTTACGCCGAGAACGAGGCGAACTACTGCGCGCGCTGCCAGACCGGCGGGAAGCTATTGGCGGATCGTTCGTTGTCTCGCCTGCTCCGTGACGACTGGCCCAAGACTCTCGACGAGCTCGAACGACTGCGGACGCCGGGACGCTGATTCGCGACAAATCCTCGATCCGCCAAACCGTGCGGTGATCTAGGCGCTTCGCTGGGCGCCCGTGATCGGCCGGATGTTTGCCATGGCCGCGATGCCCTCGGCCGTCACGGCCACAGAGGCGACTTGCTCTGCGGGGCGCGAGGTCTGCTTCTCGGGAAAGGCGCTCTGCGCCGCCAAGCCGCGGCTTCCTCGCCGATGGAAGTACTCCTCCTCGATGAACTGCTGAAACTCCCGGAAAGATACACTTTGGTCCGAGATCGAGTCGAGGCGGCGAGTGACCTTGAGGAGACTCATCGCCGAAAGCATTGCGTTGACCGCCGTGTAGAGCGCGGGGGTGGAGTAGAGAACGATCTTGAAGCCCAGGGCGTGTAGTTGGTCCGACGGAAGTAGCGGCGTCTTGCCTCCGTGGATCAAATTGATGACTTTGTGTCCGGGCACCTCGTCGCCGATTCGCTTCAGTGCTTCGACCGAGGGCAGGCCGTCGATCAGCGTGACATCGGCGCCGGCTGCGTGGAACTCCTTGGCGCGCGCAATTCCTTCGTCGATTGACGTCGCATCGGTGCGCGCGATCACGACGAGCGGCGTTTGTCGGGCCTGAAGCGCGCAATCGAGCTTGCGCATATATTGGTCGAGGGGGATGACACTCTTTCCGGCGGCGTGTCCGCATCGCTTCGGAAACACCTGGTCTTCCAGGATCATCGCGGCGGCCCCGGCGTGCTCGAGCTCGTGGACCGTCCGGGCCACGAGGTCCTCGTTGCCGTAGCCGTTGTCGGCGTCGACCACCAACGGGATCCTGAGCGCGTGGGAGATGTTCTTTGCGACGAGCGCAGTCTCGACCAGGCTAGTCAGGCCGATGTCGGGATTACCGAGAAGGCTCGCGGCGATGCCGTATCCGCTCATGAAAATGGCCGGAAAGCCCGCGCGCTCCAGGACCATCGCGCTCAGCACGTCGTAGCATCCCGGCAGTTCGATTCCCTGTGGAGCGGCGAGCATCTCGCGGAAGCGCTCGGCCATTTGATTGATCGACTTCATGAAACCTCCAACAACACAACGGAAGCTGCGGACCGAGATTGACCGCAGGCTACTCTACCGAAAATATTCAAGCGTGCACGTCTGAAGGGCCCGCTCCACACTAGAAGGACAGCTGGACGCGCGCCGACGTGGGGCCGAGGACCACGCGGGCGCCTCCGGTCCTCTCGCCCGAAGTAGAAATCGAGGACACCGTCGAAAAGAGTGTGA
>JBAULD010000601.1:0-3762 GCA_049578005.1 Polyangiaceae bacterium | reverse complement strand
GTGTCGGACGGGGAGCGCTTCGTCGTCTTGCGAGCGACCCCCGCGCTGCGCGCCTTCCAGGGGCAGTCCGTTGCGGTCGCGCGTGACGCCAAGGGAAGGCTCGTCGTTGGACCGGCTCTGGACAGGGACATCGGCAGGTGAGCGCAATCTCTGGCGCGCTCCCACGGGTGAGAGGTGTTCGGGCGGTACATGAGGCTGTGGTGGTTCCGGCGCATGCGCCGAGCGCCGGCAGGGCAGCGGCACGCGCGGCGGGCGAGAGACGCAATACAGGGAGTTTAAGCGGGGTCACAGACCTGCACGTTTGAAACACTCGGGGGCGAGGAGGGCATCAAGCCCGCGCATACTGCGCGCCGCGCCGTCGATCACGATCCGCATGAAGGCGTCGCCGGGCGAGGCGCTGTCTCCCTCGCCCGTGGCGCATACCAGGCGGGCACCCGCGCTCACGGCGGCGCTCGACCTCCACGGCGACCAGTACGTCCCGGGCGACGCGATCGCGCTTGGCGACGGCGATCAGGGCCGTCGTGAGCAATGGGACTCGACACCCTCGGGGACCGTGGGGACAGCGACTACGGCGCCCGCAATGGCTCGGCACCGCAGCCGTGAAAACGGCGACATGCGCGTTGCTCCTCGGTTCGACAGCCTGGCTCTACGCGACGGAGGCACGCCGGAGCGGACGCCCGCGTTTGGACGGTGGCGCGCCCTCGCTACCTCATCGACTGCGGGCACTGCTGGAGCAGCGTGTCGGCTCCTTCGTTGCCCAACGGCGGCGGAGCGCCGTCATCCGGAGGAGGGGCTATGGCGACGAGAGGCGCGCATCCAGCGAACGATTCGATCGTTGCGGTGGTCGTCCCGTCAAAGGAGCAGACGCATGGCGGCGTACTCGTCGTGTCGCAATGGGCAGCGAGCACATGCCCATCGTCCGTGATTTCCGTGCATGTGCACGCCGTCGCCGAATCGGATACGCAGCCCGGCGCGACGCCGTCGTTCAGCGCAATCTGGGACGACTGCGAGAAGCACTGAATGCCGCCATCGGGACCTGACTGGCAACAGAGGTCGAATTGGCCGGTGGCGGGTACGCTCCAGCCTGTGGGACACGCAGCGCACTGAAGGTTCGCGAGGCCGCCACCGCAGCCATTGCCGCCGACCGGGCAGCTTCGCTGATTCGTCGGGCAACCCCCTGCTGGATCGCAACAGAATACGCAGGGGTCGTTCGGGCTCGTCGATGGCGAGCACGTGGGCCCGAAAGCCGCGCCCGCGTCCAAAGGCAGCTGCCCGGGCCAATATCCGCCCGGACCGCAAAGAAAGGAGCACATCCCGCCGACCGCCCCATCGTCGGATGCCGCAGCGAGACTGCAGAGTCCTCCGTCGAGAGAACAGCATTGCGTTGGGTCGGGGAACGTCAGCGCGTTTGAATCGCACGCACTGAACGGTGCCGCGGTGCTCTCGGTGCAGGACGCCGGCAAGGACGGTCCGCCCGTGCAGCACACATTGGGATGGGCGGCACCGGCGGGGCACGGGGAGACGGTCTTCCCGGCGAGCGCATCGGACCCGACGACCTTTAGCGTGGACGACGTCGCGTCCAATGAGCCGCCGGCCGACTGCGGGCTGGACGATGCTCCGGCGTCGGAAGGGGCAGCGGCGGGCGAGCCACTGCAGCCCGCCACGCCGGCGACAAGGCATGCAAGAAACCACCGAACGAAACCTTCAGGGCGTCGGCGCGCTCGATGGCACGGCATGTTTGCACCGAGTGCAAACGATATGCCCCTGAGGCCGCGCGCTTTTGTCGAGCCCCGTCCCGCAAGCTTGCGTCAATGTGTGCCAACCGCGACCCACGTGTCGCGGAAGAATGGTCGCCGCGTACGAGTCCTGGCCGCTGGACGCGCCTCAGTCGATGTCGCCCCATCTTGGAGCTCGTCTCGATCTTCTCGCTGGGCGCAGTAGTCGTCTTCTTGGGTCGCGGGTGAGCGCGCTTCGCAGATGCCGAGATCGGCGGAGACGTTCCAATTGGACGGTGGCTTGTAACACACCGACCCCCTCGTTACGCGCAAGCGGCCTCCAGCTATAGCTAGTGCGTCCAAAACGCCAATCCTGGCGCCAGCGCCAGGGTTGGCACGAATTGGCACGAAGAGGGACTGCTCGCTCTGGGTGCTTCTACATCGTTCAGAGGCGCAGTCGTACGCAGAACGAGTTGGACCAACAGGGATGGTGGCGAACGACGGTACTGACGTTGCAGGGAGGGTATTATGACATCTTCATTCGCCGCGAAGCGGTTGGTGGCGGGCGGAGGAGTGCTGGCGTTCACGCTGGTTGCGTGCAGTGTGGAACAAGTCGGACGCACCGCCGAGGGGAACGGGGCGCCCCCCTGTGAACATTCGACTCCAGCGGATGGGAGCTGCGATGGAACGGGGACCGACGCCGGCGTGGCGCCGGAGGCCGCCGCCGCGATGCCGGATTCGGCTGCGTGCCCGGGATTGGACGCCGTGTGCGGCTCGGACGCGGACGTCTACAGCTGTCCGCTTGCCTGGAGGACGGCCACAAACGTCTCGAGCTGGTGCGAGCGGGCGTCTCCGAGCGCTCTCGATGCGGGGCTAAGTCTGGTCGTTTGGCAGGGCTGCACCGGCTACGATCTCATAGACGAAACGGTAGGCGCGTCCGATCAGTTCACGCGCTACTATTACGATAGTGGAACGGGTGTGCTGGTTGGAATTGCCGAAATCCCGAACAACCGAGTGCCTGTGTGTGTAGCTGGACAGGTCGCAGCGCTCGATGATTCGACATGCCAGCATTGGAGTCCGTTAGGGGACATCTGCGCTGCTATGGATGCCAGTGCACCGTAAAGTGGCGCTATGTGAAGTTGGCCCCCATTCTCCCGGGCGCATCGGTTCAAGATGAGCTTTGCCTGGTTCGCCGACCCCTCAGGGCGAAGGAGTGCCGCCTGTTCGGCGTGGCTCCGCTCAGCCCGCAGAGCGCCCGGCCCAACGCACCGACCGCATGGCCAATGCGGGCGCGGATGGCGGCGTACTCGACCTGGAACTCAGCCCCCCTCTCGCCTGAGCCATTCCAGTTCGGATGGCGTCAACGGACGGGGCGCGGAGGAGATAACCGGCGCCGGCTTCGGTGACGACGTCGGTGCCGAAGCCGACGTGGTCCCGCCAGTATTCGTCGAGGAGTTTGCCATGCTTCTCAGAGAGAGAGTGAAAGCGTCCCGGCGCACAGCGCAACTACCTCACTTCGACGGCGCGCGCTCAACGTGGTCGCCAAGACGACGGCGCCGCCGTGGCTCTCGATGTGGCCCCGAAGGTTCGCGAGCGTGCTACCGAGGCCGACATGATCGTCCACGAGGACGTGTCACGTCCGGCCTCGACCTTCCCGTCAAACGTCGGCTGGAAAGCGAGGCGGTGGAAGCCCCCCGCCCGGGTGTGCCCGACCGTATTCGTCTGCACGATCGCCAGCGTCACGTCGAGTCCCTGGCAAGCGCCATCTCGAGGCGCATGGCGTCGGGGATGAGGTGGATGCCGCCCGTCTCGAGCACGCGGACAGAAACGAGTAGCGGCCGGCGACCCCGTACCCGTCTGACCGGCCCGCGCGGAGCCGGGGTGAGCTCGACCACCGAGGCTCCACGTTGCGCGGGGCCGCGCTCCGGCGTTGCCGGCCAGTGGCCCGGCGACGAAAGCGAGGACGAGCTGAGCGAGGAGCTCGCCCGCCCTTCCTGAGAGGCGCCCGTCAGGCCGCCGCCCCAAGCGGGGCGGGGGGCGGCACCCT
>JBAULD010000600.1:0-5202 GCA_049578005.1 Polyangiaceae bacterium | reverse complement strand
GAACATCGGGTCGAGCGGGATCACCCGCCGCCGGAACGTTTGCGATTGCGCGAGCTCGACCAGCACGCGCGACCATGCGGGCGACGAGCCCGCGAGAAACGTGAAGGCGCGCCGGGCGAGCGAGACGCCCTCGTAGTGGTACGTCGGGGGCTGCCAGCGCTGCCCGAGTACGAGGACGCGCCACGACCGCCGGGCGAGCAGCGCCGCGGTCGTCAGCGCGCCGACGCCGGCGCCGAGTATCGCTACATCGTAGTGCTTCGCCATGAGGACCGGGTTTGGCTCACGCGACTCCGAACGAGGCGCGCACGCCGCGGACCTGCACCCGGGCCCGTCCGCCCGGCGCCGCCGGCGCTTCGACCGTCACACGCCCTTCGGCCATCCACTGGAGCACCCGCGGCAAGAGCTCGTGCTCCCGCGTCAAGATGCGCTCCCGCAGCGACGGCACGTCGTCGCCGTCGAGCACCGGGACCGCCGCCTGCGCGATGATCGGTCCCGTGTCCGTTCCGCGGTCGACGAAGTGCACCGTGCACCCGGCGACGCGCACGCCGTAGGCGAGGGCCTGGCTTTGCGCGTCGACGCCGGGGAACGACGGGAGCAGCGCAGGGTGCACGTTGACGACGCGCCAGGGAAACGCGTCGAGCAGCACGTCGGTCACCAGTCGCATGAACCCGGCCAGCACGACCACCTCGACGCCGTGCGCGCGCAGCGTCTCGACCACGGCGGCGTCGAAGGCCCTGCGGTCGGCGAAGCGGCCGTGCTCGACCACCACCGTGTCGATGTTCGCGGCCTTTGCCCGTGCGAGGGCGCCGGCGTTCGCCACGTTCGACACGACGACAGCCACGCGCGCGTCGAGTGTCCCGTGGGTCACGGCGTCGACAATCGCCTGAAGATTGGTCCCGCTCCCTGACGCGAGCACGCCCAGAACGATCACGCCGGCCACTCCACGCGCTCTTCGAACGGCCGATCCGCGGCGATCGGAACGACCCGTCCCAGAACGATCGGCCCCTCCCCCATCGAGCGGAGGGCTTCGGCGGCGCGGTCCGCGTCGCGCTCGGCCACGACGAAGACGAAGCCGACGCCGAGGTTGAACGTGGTTCGCATCTCGCGTTCGGAGAGGTTCCCGCCGCGCATGATGAAGTCGAATATGGGCGAGCGCTCCCACGCGCCCTCGATGCGGACGCCGAGCCCGTCGGGAAGGACCCGAGGGAGGTTGCCGGGCAGGCCGCTCCCGGTCACGTGGCACATGGCCCGCACGTCGATGTCCCCGCGAGCGAGCATCGAGCGCACCTGGGAGGCGTAAAGACGCGTCGGAGCGAGCAGCGCTTCGCCGAGCGTCTTGCCGCCGAGCTCGCGCGGGCGGTCGGCCACGGTGAGCTTCATGGCCTCGAACAAGACGGCTCGCGCGAGCGAGTAGCCGTTCGAGTGCAGTCCGCTCGACCGGATCCCGATCGCCACGTCCCCGGCCGACACGCGCGAACCGTCGACGATTTTGGATCGCGCGACGACGCCCACCGCGAACCCCGCGAGGTCGTATTCGCCCGGGGCGTACATCCCCGGTAGCTCCGCGGTTTCGCCTCCGAGAAGGGCGCAGCCACACTCGGTGCACGCGGCCGCGATCCCGGCGACCACCTTTTCGGCGACGCCGACGTCGAGCTTCCCCGTGGCGAAGTAGTCGAGGAAAAAAAGCGGTCGCGCGCCGCAGGTCAGCACGTCGTTGACGCACATGCCCACGAGGTCGATCCCGATGGTGTCGTGGGTACCGGTCGCGAACGCGACTTTGAGCTTGGTGCCGACGCCGTCGGTCCCGCTGACGAGAACGGGCTCGACGACGTCGGACGGGACGCGGCAGAGGCCTGCGAAGCCCCCGACTCCACTCATCACCTCGGCGATTCGTGTGGCGGCAGCAAGAGGTTTGATGCGCTCGACCAGGTCATCACCCGCGTCGATGTCGACGCCCGCCTGCTTGTACGTGAGCGACATGGGGCCGCGTGAGGGTAGTCAGGCGATTCCTGGGGCGCCAGCTCTGGATCACGCCAGCTGGCCGGTGAGGTCCACTGCGCGCGGCGGCGCGCTAGCATGCCTCTCCCAATCCGATGAAAGAACGCCGACCCCGAGCGGGAGCCCCGCCGCGAATTCACCCCCCGTCGGTCGTTCTCGAGGGTGCGCGGCTCTCCGCGGACGTCGTCGTGGGCGCGTTCTCGTTCGTCGGCGCCGGCGCGGTAGTCGGCGCCGGGACGCGGATCCAGGGTCACACGAGCGTTTGGGACGGCGTCGCGCTCGGCGAGGACGTATTCGTCGGCCCCGGGGCGACGTTCACGAACGTGCGTCGCCCGCGCGCGGCGTTTCCTCGAGCGCCGCGGTGGGATCGGACGATCGTCGAAGACGGCGCGACGATCGGGGCGGCGGCGGTGCTCGTCGCGCCCGTCCGCGTGGGCCACTGCGCGATGGTCGGGGCGGGCGCGATCGTCGTGCGCGACGTGCCCCCCCATGCAATCGTGGTCGGCAATCCGGCGCGCATCCTCGGGTGGGCGTGCGCGTGCGGCGAGACGGTCGCCCGCGGCGAGCGGCCACCGGAGAAACCCGTCTGCGCGCAGTGCGCGGAAGAAGGTTGGTCTCGCGCCTGATTGGGAGCTTGCACGGGGCTTAGGGCCCGCCCGCGGCGCTGACGCCACCCCCCTCAGGTCCCCCCGCGGCGCGGGGGGACATTGCACGTGAGAAACGACGAGCTCTGCATTGCGCGCCGGAGGGGCAGCCGCGTCGCGTGAGCCGTCGAGCCCAGAGGGCTTCATTGCCCAGTCCGTTCGAGATCTGGTGGGTTCAATTGCCGGACCCGGTGGGTCGCCGTCCGGTGCTGCTGCTGGGGCGAAGCTCGGCCATGGTGTACCTGGCGCGTGTCCTCGTTGCGGAGGTGACGACCACGGTCCGCGCGATCCAAGGCAGCTCGCCCTGCTAAGCTCCATCTGCCGTGCGCCCCCTCACCGCCGACCTCTGCGAGCTCGACAAGCGCCCCTATTTCCTCTGGGACGAGGACGTGAGCATCGCGGAGCTCAAGGCCGCGATGCGCGAAGGCCCCGAGCCCGAGCGACTGCGCCTGCTCGGCAAGATGCTGCGTGAGGCCCGCGACACCGACGTGTGGCAGTTCGTGACGCCCGTCGAGGTCGCGCGCGCGCTCCCCGTGCTCGGCCGCCGCCTCGGCCGGCGGCGCCCTTTCTGGGAGTTCCTGATCCATGGCTGGCGGGACGATGGGCTCCTCGGAGTCTAGCTTCGACCTCTCCCCGTTGCAGCGCATCGTGCTCGCGGAGTTCTTCCGCCAGGAGCGGGGCTTCTTCCTCACAGGGGGCGGTGCCCTCGTCGGATACCACCTCCATCATCGGTTCACCGACGACCTCGACCTCTTCACGCTGGACGAGGCTGCGTACGTCCGGAGCCTTCACGTCCTGCCCGCGGTCGCCGAGGCGCTCGGAGGGCGGCTGGAGATCCTTCAGGACGCGCCGGGCTACCGCCGCTTTGCCCTGAGGCAAGGCGACGAAACGCTCGTCGTCGACGTCGTGCGTGAGCGCGTTCGGCAGGTGAGCCCCAGCAAGCCTGAGATCAACGGTGTCTTCGTCGATCCGCCCGAGGAGATCCTCGCGAACAAGCTGACGGCCCTGGTCGGGCGGCAAGAGGAGCGCGACCTCGTCGACGTGTACTACCTCGAGCAGCGCGGCTACCCGGTCGAAGGCGCGCTCGACGCCGCGCTCGCCAAGGACGGGGGGTGCACGCCCGCGACGCTCGCCTGGCTCCTCTCCGAGCTCGCCATCGGCGACGGCGCGCGTGTACCCGGTGGGCTGCCCGCGTCCGTGCTGCGCGCCTACGTCGCGGACCTGGTGAAGCGGCTCCGTCGAAAGGCGATGCCGGCCCCGTAGAACGCGCGGGCTCACCGCGAGAGAGCGCTGTGCGCCGGACCGAGTGTCCTCGTCGGGCGGCGCGGGGTCGCCGGTGGATTCAAGGTACGGGCTGCGCGAGATGCTGCTCGATGACCTGGTGCATCACCAGCATGGCCACGTGCGCGTAAATCACGACCCCCAGCGTGTCGACCAGGCTCGCGATGAACGGGGTCGAGCTCGTGGCCGGGTCGATCCCGACGCGCTTCATGACGATCGGAAGCATCGACCCGACCGTGCATCCCGCGAGGATGATGGCGAGCACGGTCAACCCCACGGTCAGCGCGAAAAGGAACGACTGGTCCGGATACATCATCACGCGACCCATGGCGATCGTCGCGATGAGAAGGCCGAGGATGAGCCCCATGACCGTTTCTCGCATGAGGATGCGCCACCAGTCGTGCAGCTTGATTTCCCCGAGCGCCAAGCCGCGAATGACCAGCGTTGACGACTGCGACCCCGAGTTGCCCCCCGCGGAGATGAGGAGAGGCACGTAGAGGAGGGCCCCTTTGACGGCCTCCATGACGGGATCGTAAAAGCGCAGCGCGGTCTGCGTGAAGAACTCCTCGATGAAGAGGATGACGAGCCACCCGGCTCGCTTTCGGATGAACGTGAGGAAGCTCGTCTGAAAATACGGCACGTCGAGCGGCTCGACGCCGCCAATTTTCTGGACGTCCTCCGTCTGCTCCTGCACCAAGACGTCGATGATGTCGTCGATCGTGATGACGCCGAGCAACGTGCCGTCTTCAGCGACGACCGGCATCACGTTGAGGTCGTACTTGGCCATCCGCCGCGCGACGTCTTCTTGGGCCATCGTGGGCGGGACGCTGAGAATGTTGATGCGCATCACCTCCGCGATCCCGAAGGCGGGATCGGCGATGATGAGATCGCGAAGACTCACGACGCCCGCCAGCTTTTCTTGGTCGAGGACGTAGACCACGTAGACGAACTGTTCCCGCTCGCGCGCCCGCTTGCGGACGATTTCCATCGCTTCCGCGACGTGCATGCGCGGCGAGACCACGACGTAGTCCGTCGTCATCAAGTGGCCGGCGCTTCGCTCGGGCCACTTTTCGATGTCGCGGACCTCCTGGGCCGCCTCCGGGTCGACCTTTCGCAGGGCCTCGAACACCTGGTCGCCCACCGCTTCGGGGAGGGCGTTGAACAAGTCGGCGCGGTCGTCCGCGGCCATCTCGCTCGCGATTTGGGCGATCGACTCCGGGGGCATTTGCTCGACGAGCTCGCCCTGCTCGTGCTCGTCGAGGCGCTCGAAGATCGGCGC
>JBAULD010000599.1:0-1833 GCA_049578005.1 Polyangiaceae bacterium | reverse complement strand
CACGATGCGCGCGCTCGATCGAATCGAGCTGAATTTTTGGTTTCGACTTTGCGTTCATAGAGCTCCTGAGTTTGCGCGGTGCGAGCGCCGATTTCTCACCCAGCTTGAACACCAGGATTGTGCGTGTCAAAAGCGAACGACATGACCCTGAACGAAGAGAAGGGCAAGATAAAGAGCCGGCGTCACGGTGGATGGAAGTATTCAAAAAAATTGGTAATAATCGACGTCACACGTGGGGCTCATGGAGCCACAAAGTCGATAAGGCCTTGATTCAAAAGGAAAAAGGGTGGCGCCAACTTGGATCGCGACGACGATTTGCCCATTTTTCGGCCTCGCATCGGAAAGCGGTCCGGACGCGGGACTCGCGGCCGACCGCGCTCGTTTCGCAACGAATTGCTGTCCCGGATCGCACTTCACGGGGGCATGCGCAGGTTTGCCGCAGCGGGCCCTCTGCGTGCAGAGGCCCATCGGCCCGACGCGCGGCGTGTGGTCGTCAAAGCGCGCATCGTGCGGCTGACGGCCCACGGCGCGAAGGCGGCTGCGATGCACCTGCGGTACATCGAACGCGACGGCGTCGAGAAGGATGGCTCCAAGGGAGTGATGTACGGGCCCGAGGGACGCGTTCGGCGGCAGACGTTCGAGCAGCCGCGCCTGGGCGAAGAGCATCAGTTTCGCTTGATCGTGTCGCCCGAAGACGCGAACGAACTTGACCTGACGGCGTTCGTGCGGCGCCTCATGGCCCGTATCGAGCAGGACCAAGGGCGCAAAGTCGAATGGGCGGCCGTCAATCACTACGACACCGATAATCCGCACGCCCACGTCGTCGTCCGCGGCATCGCTCGCGACGGCGACGAGCTCCGGTTTGAGCGAAGCTACATCGGCAACGGCATGCGCTGGAGGGCGCAGGAGATCGCCACCGAGGAGCTTGGGCCGCGCCACGAATTCGAGATCCGTCGCGCTCGCGCAAAAGAGATCAGCCAAGATCGCTTTACCTCTCTCGATCGTGAGCTCGAGCGGCTCGCGAAGGACGGCCGGATTGAACTGCGGTCTCCGAAGCGCCCCACCCGGGTGGATCCCTCGATCCTTCTCTCCCGACTCGAGCACCTCGAGGCGATGGGCCTCGCCGAGCGCCTGTCGCCCAACGCGTGGTCGCTTTCCGGAGATTGCCAGAAGCGGCTGCACGATCTCGGGGCGCGTGGCGACATCATCAAACAAATCCACGATGCGGTTCGCGGCGATTCGTCCCGCTACCGCATCATTCGCGCCGGGGAGCCGATACTCACCGGCCTGCACGCCAGAGAGGAGCCGGAGCCGCTTGTCGCGCGCGTGGCCAGCAAGGGGCTTTCCGACGAGATGAAGGGAGTCTTCTACGCGGTACTCGAGACGCCCGACGGCTTCGCCTACCACGTCCCGCTCGGCGCCAAGACCGCGGAGGCCATCCGTCCCGGGGAACTAGTCCTATTTGGCACGCGCCCCGAGCTCGCCGTTCGGCCCATCGATCGGCGCATCGCGGAGATCGCGCGCGACGCCGGCGGCGTCTGTGCACTCCACCCCGCCGACGAAGACGGTGACCGGGCGCGCGCCGCGCGTCGGCTGCGAGAGCTCGAGCGCGAGGGCCTTGTCGCACCTCAGGGTCCGGATCGATGGCGCGTACCCCCTGACTTGATCGAGAAGCTCGAAAGCAGGCCGCGGACGGATCCGCCACAAGAGCGCCTCTGGCTCAAGACGCTGCCTCTCACGCTCGAAGCGACGCCGGGTCACCGGGGCCCCGTATGGCTCGACCAGGTAACCGGTGACGGGCTGGCTCCCTGGGGATTCGGCGCGGACGTCCGT
>JBAULD010000598.1:0-3371 GCA_049578005.1 Polyangiaceae bacterium | reverse complement strand
TGCCGCGAGCGAGCAATTCCAGCTCGACGTCTATGGAGAAGTAATCCACGCGTCCTACGAAGCAAGGCGACTCGGCGTTCCCGAAGCGCGGGACGTCCGAAGACCAGCGCGTGCCTTGATGGAGTTTCTCGAGTCATCATGGCAAAAACCAGACGATGGCATCTGGGAGGTCCGTGGTGGGCGTCGACACTTCGTGCATTCCAAAATGATGGCGTGGGTCGCCGTGGACCGAGCGATTCGAATCGCCGAGGAATTCACCGCCGAAGACGATCCGATGCGGAGCCTCTTACCCCGCTACCGCATGTTGCGCGATCGCATCCACCGAGACGTGTGTGAACATGGATTTGATCGGCAGCAGAATGCCTTCACGCAGGCCTACAACAGCCCGGCGCTCGACGCTGGTGTGCTTTTGATGCCGGCTCTGGGGTTCTTGCCCGCCAGCGACCCGCGTGTGCAGGGAACAATCCGCGCCATCGAGAAGAACCTCGTTCGAGACGGCTTCGTACTCCGCTACAAGCCCGAGCACACCGGCGACGGGCTCCCGGGCTCCGAAGGGGCCTTTCTTGCCTGCAGTTTCTGGCTCGTCGATGCGTACGCCTATTCGGGTCGTTGTAAGGACGCCGAATCACTCTTTGGTCGACTACTGGCGCTTCGCAACGACCTCGGGCTGCTGGCGGAAGAGTACGAGCCGAACTCGGGGCGTTTGATCGGAAACTTTCCTCAGGCGTTCTCGCACCTCGCACTCATCCATTCAGCAAGCGTCCTCTCCGGCGTCGAGCTGAGCGACCGCACGACGGTCAATGGGGGCGGCGGGCAGGCCGCTGCCGTCGGCGCTGACTAAGGGCGAAGGTCGAGCGGTCCGGTCCCGAGCAACCGGATCGCTCGACTGCAAGGCGCAGCAACAGACCGCTCAGACTCGAAGAGCCTTCGCAGAATTCGGGCGCCTCACGGCTGTTGGGGCGCCGGCGCGGGACAACCGGCCCCGGCCGCGACCTGCTGTCCCGCGCTCTGCGCGTTCTGAACGTCTGCGCGTATCTTCGAATGAACCTGGTTGAGCGTCGCGTCGTCGGGAATCGAGTCGACGTCGTTCTTGAGCTGCCTCATCGCCTCGTTGAATTGCTTCGCCGCGGGTGTCTTCATCTTTTTTGCGGCCTTTTGCATGTCGATCGCGGAATCGTCGAGTCGTTTGGTCGCGGCACGTAGCTCGGCAACCGTCGAGTGCGGACCGATCGCGTTGAGCTCCGCTAGGTTCGAGTCAAATGCGGCAGCCGAAGCGCAGAATTTCTCGTCGGCTTTTTGGTCTGCCTGGGCGACGACACCGATTGTAAACGCGACGAGGCCCGCCGTGATCATAGTGGCTGTTCTCATGAGAAAATCTCCCTCTGCTGGGTTGTCACCGGGGCTTCCACGTGCGGACGCCCCGCTTCGAGTACCGGCACGGGTGGGAATGGGCGCAAGGGGCATGCCGTACATGCTTGGGGTCGAGTTCTCAGCGCGGGCACGTCACTCTCGCGCCCGACGACCCCAGATCCAGATCCCGAAGAGCCGTTACTGGAGACGGTTGGCGACGTACAGATCGAAACCCGCGTCGGCGCGGTCGCTGCTCAAGTACAGGCGGCACCCGTCCGGGGAAATCCAAGTCGGCGCATCGACGCCCGACGAGTTGACATTTTTCAGATCGACCAATCCGGAGAAGGCGGACGATTTGTCCGGGCGTTGCGCCATCCAGATATCCTGGAGGCCCACGCCGCCCGGCCTCGTCGAAGAAAAATAGATCGTCAAATCGTCGGCGGTCACGAGCGGGTCACCCTCGTTCGTGCCGGGCAGGTTGAGTTCGCTCACGGGGGACGGAGCCCCGAAGACGCCGCCCGCGAAGAGCGCGCGATAGATGCCGAAATCCATCCCGCTGATGGAGGAGAAGTAGAGTTCCGTCCCGTCGGGCAAAATGTAAGGCTGCACGTTGTACATCGTTCCGGCATCCAATCCCGGCACCGGCGTACCAACGGGAAAGTCGCTCGCGGCGTCCGCCCGCTCCGCCCAATAGAGCTGGTCCACCCCACTGTCGGTGCGGCCCATCCGATAGCGGTAAATGAGCAGGCCTCCGCTCGCCGTCGTCGTGGGGTCCATATTGAGTGATGCCGGAAAGTTCACGTTGTTCAGCAGCTTGATGCCCCCGAACGAAGCGTCCAGGTCCGGGCGAGTCACCTCGTAGAGATTGATGAATCCCGGGCCGCCGTCGCGGGCGCTCCAGAAGAAGCCTCTCAGTTCGTCGGGCATGAGGCGCAAGCCGCCCTGCTTGTCCGTAGACTGCAGGCTACTGAGGAGCACCGGAGGGCCGAACGCTTTCGAAGGGTCGCAAAGGGACGTGGCGTCCGCCGTCGCCTCCGCCTGGACGTCTGCAACGTGCGCGTCGTCTGGAGTCGCCTGTTCGGCTCCGGAATCGATGCCGATGACTCCGAGGAGCTCGGCCACGCTGCCGCAACCCAGAAGTGCGAGGGCGCCAAACAGCACAGCGTGACGGCCTGTGGTGGGCGGGCGCGGCATGGGCGGGGGAGGGGCGTTTGCCTTGACGTTCAGCTTGCACTAAAGATAGGCGATAAGCCGCCGAGTCGCCCGCCGGAAATCACGTCGGGTGCGCCGTGCGCTGCGCTTCGACATCACGATTGAGATGCAGCGTTGCGCGTTCTCCGGGGTCATGATTCCATCGGCCTCGTCGTCGCTCGGCCGTGCTTCACGCCCCGGCAGACGAAGTTGGGACGGCATTCGTGGCGGCAAAGAAACCAAAAAAGGTCGCATCGCAGCACGTCTTCGGACGCGCCCGTCCGTCGCAAACGAAGGCCACGCTCCACACGAAGGCGAAGCGCGATACGCGCTACCGTGAGCTTCCGAACCCCTCGGACGCGCAGCTCTTCGAGGTCCCGCGAGAGCCGCCATTTCAGCTCGACCTGGCGTCGGTCCTTCCAGCCGACACGATTCGCGCCATAGCGAAGGCCGGGAAGCTCACGTTCCATCTGAACGGAGACATGGGCGGTATCGGCCAGCCGATGCCGCAAGTGCTCGTCGCGAACGGAATGGAGGCAGATTTCGAGGCGGGCGCAGAGCTAGAGGACAATCCTGCCTTTCTCTACGTGGTCGGTGACTGCGTTTATTTCAACGGCGAAAAGGACCAGTACTTCTCGCAATTCTACCATCCGTACGAGTTTTACCGGGTTCCGATCTTCGCTGTTCCCGGGAACCACGACGGCGAGAACTTGCCCAGCGGGTCGACGCTCGACGGCTTCATTTACAACTTCTGCGCCCACGAGCCGCTCAAACGGGACGAATCGCAAGAGGCGCAAAGGACCGCGATGGTGCAGCCCTACGTGTACTGG
>JBAULD010000597.1:0-5347 GCA_049578005.1 Polyangiaceae bacterium | reverse complement strand
GGCTCGAGCCGGTGGCGGTGGCCATCCGCGACGAAGGAGAGGTCTGGGTCGTCAACCATCTGTCCGACAGCGTCAGCATCGTCGACACGCGCAATCCGGCTCAGGCCCATGTCGTGCGAACGCTTCTCGTCGGCGACGAGCCGCGCGACATCGTCTTCGCAGGCACGAGCGAACGTCGGGCCTTCATCACGACGGCCCACCGCGGCCAAAATACCGGACGCGACCCGCAGCTGACGACCCCGGGGGTCGGAAGAGCCGATGTTTGGGTATTCGATGCGCGAAAACCGGGAAGCTCGCTCGCGGGCAATCCGCTGACGGTCCTTACGCTATTCGCCGATACACCGCGCGCCCTCGCCGTCACGGCCGATCAGAGAACGGTCTACGCGGCGGCATTCGAGTCGGGGAACCGCACGACGTCGATCAACGAGCGGATCGTGACGCGAGGTGCAGGCCTGCCTCCGCCCTCGACGAATTATGAAGGAATCGCCCAGCCGACGACGGGTCTCATCGTCAAGTATCGCCCCGATCCGAGCGACAACGGCCGGCTTCACTGGCTCGACAACGAGGGCCGGTCGTGGGACGCCCATGTGAACCTCAGCCTCCCGGACAAGGACGTCTTCGCCGTCGACGCGGACGCGGATCCTCCGGTACCCAAGACGGGCGCGACGTACTCGGGCGTGGGAACGGTCCTCTTCAACATGATCGTCAACCCGTCGAACGGCCATGTCTACGTCGCGAACACCGACGCCCGAAATGACGTTCGCTTCGAAGGCCACGACGTTTTCGGCGTGACCCAGGGCGCTCCGCCGGGGACGGTCGACGGACACATCGCCGAGAGTCGCATCACGGTGATCGACCCGGCGGCGGGCACAGTCAACCCCCGTCACCTGAACAAGCATATCGACTACTCGAAGCTCGGCACGCCGGCCGAGGCGGCCAAGAGCCTCGCGTTCCCGACAGGAATGGCCATCACCTCCGACGGCGATCTTCTCTTTGTCACGGCGCTCGGCTCGAGCAAGGTCGGTATCTTCAAGACTGCCGACCTCGAATCGGATCGCTTCGTCCCGAGCGAGAAGAATCAGGTCGAGCTGAGCGGAGGCGGACCCACGGGGTGCGTGCTCGACGAACGCCGACACGCCCTTTATGTGCTCACGCGCTTCGACGATTCCATTTCGGTGGTCGACGTGAGGGAGAGACGCGAAGTCGACCACGTGGCCATGTTCAATCCCGAACCGAAGAGCGTGACCGAAGGGCGAACCTTCCTCTATGACGCGCGGCTGACGTCGAGCCACGGCGATTCGGCGTGCGCCAGCTGCCACGTCTTCGGCGACTTCGACAGCCTGGCGTGGGACCTGGGCGATCCCGATGATTTCGTCACGCCGGTTCCGGGCCCCTTCACGACGCCCCCGGCGGTGTTCGGTCAACCGTCGCCCGTGGCCGCCGCCCTCAAAGGACCCATGACGACGCAGAGCCTTCGCGGAATGGCCAACCACGGGCCCATGCACTGGCGCGGCGACCGAACGGGCGGCACCGACGACACGCGCCTCAACATCGTTCCGAGCGTGCAGCCCGACACGGGAACGTTCGACGAGGAGGCCGCCTTCAAGAAGTTCAACGTTGCTTTCGCCGGCTTACTCGGCCGAAGTGGCCCGCTGACCGACGCGCAAATGCAGGCGTTCACCGATTTCATCCTGCAAGTCACCTATCCGCCGAACCCGATTCGCGCGCTCGACAACTCGCTCACCGCGGAGCAGCAGGCGGGACGCGACTTCTTCTTCAATCACGACGCGAGCGGCGCCGAGCTGCCCAGCGACACGTTTCACAATTGCAACGGTTGCCACGTACTCGACCCGACGGGCAACGCTCAGTTCGGTGTGGCCAAGCCCGGCTTCTTCGGCAGCGACGGCCGTTATTCGTTCGAGGCGGAGACACAGTTTTTCAAGGTGCCGCACCTTCGCAATCTCTATCAAAAGGTCGGGATGTTCGGCACGCCCAACGATTTCGATCCGTCCGATACGAGCAACATCGGGCAGTTCTTGCCGCCACCGTACAACGACGTGTCGATCACCGGAGACCAAGTGCGCGGCTTCGGCTTTCTCCACGACGGAAGCGTCGACACCATCTTTCGCTTCCACGGTGCGACCGTTTTCGCCCAGACAGCGACCAACCCGTCGGGCATCCCTCTTGTCGTCGACCCGACCGATCCCCTGAAGGCGCCCGAGGAGCTCGCCGCGAACTTCACGCTGCGCCGCGAGCTCGAGGCGTTCGCTCTCGCGTTCGACTCGAACCTCGCGCCGATCGTCGGTCAACAGGTCACACTGCGCGACGACAGCGGCGCCGACGCTGCGGCGCGCGTGACGCTCCTCGAGGCGCGGGCCGCTTCGGGCGATTGCGATCTCGTCGCCAAAGGTCAGCTCTTCGGGCAGCCTGTCGGGTTTCTCTACCGCCCGGCAACGGCTTCGTTCACGCCGGACCGCTCCGCCGGGCGCCCGCTGACGGATGCGCATCTTCGCGAGCTCGCCCAAAGCTCGCCGCTCACCTTCACCGCGGTACCGCCCGGGTCTGGCGCGCGAATCGGCCTCGATCGCGATCAGGACGGCGTTCTCGACGGCGACGAGTAACCCCGACGGGGTCCACGGTCGCAACCCGTTGCTCACCGTGACAATGCCGACCGTCGTGAGTTCCCGACGCGCTCGAGCCTGTCGGACGTGAGCTCGCCTGTGCGCTACTGATGTGTGCGCCAGGCGGCGGCGGTCGAGTTCAAACGGACACTGCTACCGCGAACGGACTCCCGACGCGTCTCGCCTGTTCGAGAACTCGAGCGTTGGAGGTGTGCGCCAGTGCGTCTGTTCGCCGTGTCAGGGCGCGGGTATAAAAGTCTCCCATGGCGTCATCCATCGCGCGCGCGAACGCAGGAGCTTGCTCGTGAACATCGACCAGCCCGGAGCATCGGGGAGCAATGGGGCCGGTCCCGAGGTTCTCGCCGGCGGTGGAGACCTCGGAAGGCGGATGCGCGCCATCGATTGGTCCTCGACACCTCTCGGACCGCTTGCGAACTGGCCGCAGAGCCTGAGGTCAGCGCTCAGCATTTGCATAAGCTCTCGATTTCCCATCGCGATCTACTGGGGCCCCGATCTCGCGCTCCTTTACAATGACGCGTGGAGCCCGATCCTCGGAGAAAAACATCCATGGGCCCTCGGTCGCCCGGCAGGTGAAGTCTGGCCAGAGATTTGGGACACGATAGGACCGATGTTTCGGGCCGTGATGACGACGGGAGAGTCGACCTATACCGAAGACGGACTCCTGCCGATGCGTCGGTACGGCTACGCGGAAGAGTGCTACTTCAACTTCACGTTCACCGCGATCCGCGGTGAAGGCGGGTACGTCGAGGGTATTTTCAACGCCGTTATCGAGACCACGTATCGTGTCCTCGCCGAGCGACGCGCGCGACTCCTGCGTGAACTCGGTGAACGCGTCGCTCTCGCGTCATCGACGGACGACGTCGCTCGGCTGGCGATCGAATGCTTGGTCACGGCTCCCGCCGACGCGCCATTTGCCGCCCTCTATCTCGTCGAAGGCAGCGGCCAGCAGGCGCGGCTCGCGTCGTGCGCCGGGATCGAGGCCGGCAGTGAACCAGCGCCCTCCGTGATCGCGCTCGGTCCCGACGAGAATGCGGCGTGGCCTCTCGCCCGGGCCCAGCGGTCGCTGCGCGTGGAGGTAGTGGACAGCCTCGGTACTCGGTTTCGGGAGCCGCTCCCCGGAGGGCCGTGGCCGGAGCCTGCATCGTGTGCGTTCGTGGCCCCGATCACTCTGCCATCCCGCGACCAGCCCAGCGCGTTCCTGATCCTCGGAACGAATTCTCGGCGCGCCATCGACGATCAGTACACCGAGTTCGTCGAGAAGGCGGCCTCGCAGCTCGCGGCGACGCTCGCGAGCACCCAGCGACGGGAGGAACTCGCTGCGATCGATCGCGCGAAGACGGCGTTCTTCAGCAACGTGAGCCACGAGTTTCGCACCCCGCTCACCCTCATGCTCGGCCCGATCGACGACATGCGGGCGCTTGTGCCACGCGATCAAGCCGAGCGGGAGCGCATCGACCTCCTGCATCGAAACGCTCTCCGGCTGCTCAAGCTCGTGAACACGCTCCTCGACTTCACGCGGATCGAGGCCGGACGGGTCGAGGCAGCGTATGAGCCTACGGACCTGTCGGTCCTGACGGCCGACCTGGCTAGTAGTTTCCGATCCGCCATCGAGAAAGCAGGCCTCACTCTCGACGTCGACTGTCCGCCACTCCCCGAGACGTTCCACGTCGATCGGGACATGTGGGAAAAGATCGTGCTCAACCTCTTGTCGAACGCCTTCAAGTTCACGTTCGAGGGGACGATAGCGGTGCGCCTGCGCAAGGTTCAAGGCGGAGCCGAGCTCGAGGTGGCCGATACGGGCATCGGAATCGGAGAGCAAGACTTGCCGCGTATCTTCGGGCGCTTTCACCGCGTCGAGGGCGCACGGTCGCGCAGCCACGAGGGCTCGGGCATCGGTCTCGCACTGGTCCAAGAGCTCGTTCGCCTCCACGGCGGCGAGCTCCGAGTGCAGAGCCAGCAGGGCGTGGGCAGCTCCTTCTTCCTACGCATCCCGTCGGGTACCGCCCATCTGCCGAAGGACAGACTTCGAGCCCCCCGGACGCTCCAGGGCACTACCATCGGTGTGGGGGCGTACGTTCAGGAGGCCCTGCGTTGGGTTCCTGATCCGCCAACCGATTCTGCCCAGCCTCTCGTCGCCGAGCCTGTCGAGAAGGAACCTCGCGAGCGGATCCTGGTCGTGGACGACAACGCCGACATGCGCGACTACGTCTCCCGACTTCTTCGCGAACGCTGGGACGTCGATACGACGAGCGACGGGCAAGCAGCGCTCGAAAGAATCCGACGCAACCCACCGGATCTAGTCCTGACCGATGTCATGATGCCGCGGCTCGACGGCTTTGGACTTCTGCGGGCTCTGCGGAGCGACGCGTCCACCCGCGAGATCCCCGTCGTTGTCCTTTCGGCGCGCGCCGGCGAGGAAGCCACGTCCGACGGGCTGAAGGCTGGAGCCGACGACTATCTCGTGAAGCCTTTCACCGCGCGCGAGCTCTTCGTACGGATCGCGGCGAGGCTCACCGCCGCTCGAGCGGCTCGGGAAGCGTCGGCGCAGCGAGCGAATCTTTACCGAGCGTTCATGCAGGCGCCTTTCCCAGTCGGCATCTTCCGCGGGCCCGAGCACGTCATCGAGCTTGCGAACTATGCCACTCTGAGAGCGTGGGGCAAGGGTCCAGACATCAAAGGACGTCCGCTTCTAGAAGCGCGGCCGG
>JBAULD010000596.1:0-2805 GCA_049578005.1 Polyangiaceae bacterium | reverse complement strand
ATCGACGACAATGGGGACGCAAGCGCTCGCCCCCGCGTCCGGCTGCGGGTCGCAGGTCTCTCCCGCTCCGCATGTAACGCCGACGCACTTTCTTCCCAGGACGAGCGTGAGCTCCGCGACCCGGTCTTTCGGCACTTGGACCTGCGCCTGGCGCGACACCACGGTCGACCCTGATTTGGTCAAGCTGACGTCGATGATTGCTTCCTGGTCGGCGAGGCGTCCGGCGGCGATCGCGAATGTCACCGGAAAGTTGGGGTCCATGAACGGGATGTCGTCATGTGCGGACGTCCCTTCCTGGCTCACATGAAGCTGGAGCGTGTCGTAGTCGTCGGGCGCCTTCAGGTCTGTCGTGATGATGAGCTCCAACCCCGCCGGCCTCGTCGCGCACGCGAGCAGCAGCGCCACGGCGAAAGCGACGGCCGCGATCCCACGACGAGCGGCGTGGGAGGTCGAGTCATGCCCAGCGACCGTCGTGACCCGGTGACTTCGCCGAAGGGATACATGTGTCGAGGTTGTCCAAAGCATGGATGGATTCCAAGTCAAGGGTCGATGAAGTAGACGTCGTCGATCCAGATGTCGAACGGCGCGCCCGGGCTCAGCTGGAATTGGCAGCTGTAGATGTGAGCGGCGTCGAGGCCAGTGAGCCCCTTCGGGAGACCAAAGCCGGTTTGCTGGAGTTGGGTATAGTGAATGACGAATTGCTGCCAGCTCTGCGTAAGCGTAATGCCCTTCGAGAAGTAGTCGCTGCAGCCGGCCGCACCGCCCTCGCTCGCGGCCGTGCAGACTCCGCCGGCTGCGGACGTGTTCTTGTCGGGCACCGCGAATCGCACCGACGTGGTACCCGAATCTCCGCCGACTCGACCCCAGAACACAAAGCCTCCGTACGCGCTCGCGTCATAGGTAGACGCCACCATGTTGTACGCGTTCAGGTAGAACCCCATTCCCGCATAGAGGGACAGCCCATTGCCCGAGACGTGGGTGGCGAGGTTGTTTGGATTGCCGTTCCAGCCGATGATCGTGCCGACGCTCTGGGCGGGGGGCGACGAAACGGCGGGCACGACGCCGCCCGCCGTGCCGTCGGAGTACGTGAACCACGTTCCAACGCGTCCGCTCCGAATCGGGATCCAGCCCGCCATCGACTCGGAGTCGATGTCGTCGATGAGCTCCCCCAAGAGCGGACCCCCGTCGCCGCTCGGGAGCGGACCGCCGTCGGGGCCCGGGATCGAGACGACCAGGGCGGTCGTGCTGTCCTCCCCATCGGTGCTCTGAGACGCCTCCCCGTCCGAACCGCCGTCGGCGACGACTGTCGACGCGCCAGTGCCGGGGGTACCAACGTCGTTGCTTTCTGCATCAGGGACCGCCCCCGGAGCCGCGTCGCGGGCTTCTCGAGAAGCTCCGTCTTCCGCCGCGATACCACCTTCCGCGCTCGACCCTGACCCGAGACCCGACATTGAGCCTGAACTCGATGACCCGCTGCTCAAAGTGCGGTCCGAGTCTGCGTCTGTCGGCCCGCCCTCGCCCTCCTCTTCTCCACTCGCAGTGATCATCGCGACCGCAGCGTCCACATCGGCGGGCGTGAACGTCGGCAGCGCCGACGGATCCACGACAATGGGGACGCAAGCTCCCGCCCCCACATCCGGCTGCGGGTCGCAGGTCTCCCCCGCTTCGCACGTGACGCCGACGCACTTTCTTCCCAGGACCAGCGTGAGCTCCGCGACCCGGTCCTTGGGGACTTGGACCTGCGCCTGGCGCGCAACCACGATCGACCCCGCTTTGAGTAAGCTGACGTCGATGATTGCTTCCTGGTCGGCGAGGCGTCCGGCGGCGATCGCGAACGTCACTGGAAAGTTGGGCTCCGTGAACGGGATTTCGTCGTGCACGGACGTCCCCTCCTGGCTGACTTGGAGCTGCAGCGTGTCGTAGTCGTCGGGCGCCTTTAGGTCCGTCGTGATGATGAGCTCCAGCCCCGCCGGCCTCGTCGCACACGCCAGCAGCAGCGCCCCGGCGAAAGCGACGGCTGCGAACCGACGACGAGCGGCGTCGCCCTTCGGGTTGAAGCGCGAAGTCAGTTCGTGCAGCATACGGTGGTAGGTCCCGTTGCGATGACCGCGCCGGTCGGAGTCGGTTGCGTTACGACGGTGCAGGTGCCTGGGGTCACGGTGAAATTGCCTTGCGCGTAGCCTGGATTGTTGCCGGCACCGCTGTAGGTGCCGCACGTGGCGCCCAGCGTATATGTACCCGCGGCAGCCCCGGTACACCCGCCTGCCAGGTCCCCCCAGACGTTGATCGAGCCTGCGCAGGACCCGCCGGTAGGGCTGCACGTGCACGGACCGCAGCCGCGCATGTCCGTTTCAGCAGCATAAATGACGGACTTCGTCGGATAACCGGCCGGACAAGACGCGTCGCCGCTCTGGTGCACGCAACTCGCGGCGCCAAACGCGCTCGGGCTCTCGAGAACGCACTGCTGGCCGGCGGCGGCACAGCCGCCCGGAGCGTCCGCGATCGCGGTGCAAACCCGGGACGCGGACGTCCAACCCTCGGCCGATCCCGGCGTCCTCGTCACTTGGGCAATGCACGTTCCAGCCGATGGAGCGGGGACTCCGCCCGCCACGATCAATGAACCTCCGCTCCCGCAATTGGACGTGGCCATGATGGGAGTGCACGCGCCCATTCCGGTCGTCGTCGCCGTCACAGTGACGGAGCGGCAAGCCGGGTTGACTGAGCACGTAAAGTCCGAGTGGAGCGCGAGGCTCGCCGTACACGCTTGTCCCGTAGCCACGCAGGTGCACGCGCACGAGGCGTTGG
>JBAULD010000595.1:0-5641 GCA_049578005.1 Polyangiaceae bacterium | reverse complement strand
GAATGAGGTCGTTCGTGCCGATGCTGAAAAACTCCGCCTCGCGCGCGAGTACGTCGGCCATGACTACTGCGCTCGGAACTTCGATCATGATTCCCAGCGGAATGTGCTTGGCGTGCTTGTGTCCGGCGGCAACCACTTCTTGCATGGCTCGCCCCAGGAGCCTCCTAACCTCGCGCAGTTCTTGGACACTCGCGACCATTGGGACCATGATTCGAAGGTCCCCGTGGGCGCTCGCGCGGACCATTGCGCGGAGCTGCGTGAGAAAGACGTCCGGTCGCGAGAGCGCGAGACGTACCGCGCGCAAGCCAAGCGCCGGGTTCATTTCGGCCGGGAGCTGGAAGCTCGAGGCGAACTTGTCGCCCCCGATGTCGAACGTGCGAAGTGTCACCGGCCTCGGGGCGACCGCCTCGACGACGGCGCGATAGAGCTCGTACTGTTCGAGCTCGGTCGGCATCGTCGTTCGGTCGATGTAAATGAACTCGGTCCGGTACAGGCCGATGCCCTCGGCGCCGTGATCGAGCGCGAGAATCGCCTCTGCCGGAAGCTCGACGTTCGCCTTGAGACTCACGGGCTCTCCGTCGCGTGTTACGCAAGCCTGGTTGCGCGCGCTGAGGAGGCCGCGAGCGAAGGCCAGGTGCCTCGCGCCCCGGGCCCGCGCTTCTTCGATCGTAATGTCGCTGGGATTCACGACGATCTCGCCGCGCAGCCCGTCGACGATCACTGTGTCGCCGGAGCGAATGATCGATAGCGTCTCGCCCGCGCCGACGACCGCCGGGATCTCCAGCGCGCGCGCCATGATCGCCGTGTGACTGGTGCGGGTACCGATCTCGGTGACGAACGCGATGACCGGTTCGCGGACCATGCCTGCGGTGTCGGCCGGGGACAAGTCCCTCGCGATGACGACCATGGGCTGGTCGAGGCGCGGTACGATCTGCTTCGTGTCGCCCGTGAGCTCCCGCAGCAGCCGGTCGCACACGAACTCGATGTCGTGTCTGCGCTCGACGATATAGGCGTCTCGCCCGGTAGCGTCGGTCGGGCCGAACATCTTGGCGATCTCGTCGCAGCCTTGGGCCACGGCCCACTCCGCGCACTTCTTCTCGCCTCGAATCTTTCGCTCGACCCGTTCGAGCAGCATCGGATCGCCCACCATGGCGAGATAGGCGTCGAGGATTGCGTTTGTCTCGAGCGGAGCCGCCGGCAGGCGCGCGCTCACCTCGCGGACGTGGCGTCTGGCTTCCTCGACTGCTTGGTGGAGTCGCGCGATCTCGCCGTCTATTTGGGCAGTGGAGATGTGACGTCGCGCGTAGGCGGCCTTGGTGTCCCCGACGACGAGGGCCGGTCCCACAGCCACACCTGGGCTGCCCGCGATTCCTTTGAGCAAAACCCCATGCGGCGTGCTGGGATCGCTAGGCGGCGGTCGCGTTCCCCCCGGGGGCGTGGGCGTGTGCGGACTCATTTCGACTCTCCGAAGCGGCCGCCGATCAGCTCACCGATGGCTTCGACACACTCTTGGGCGCGGTCGCCTGTGGCCCGCACTTCGAGCACCGTGCCTTTCGATCCGCAAAGTAGCAGTACTCCCATGACACTCTTGCCGTTCGCGTTCTGGTCATCCCGTGTGATCTCGATGTCACACGGAAATTTCGACGCCAGCTGTACGAGCTTGGTGGCCGCCCGCGCGTGCAATCCGAGCTGATTTACGATGGTGAAGCGGCCCACAGCCTTGCCGGCGTCGCTCATGGCCGCCCTCCACGGTCGCTTTTCGACGGTGGCGGCGATGTCGCCCCCATCAGTTCAAAAGCGCTCGACCGGTCATCTTGACTCTCGTAGTGGCTGGGTAGCCGGCGAGCAGAATCGTCGAGTGGCGCGACCGTGCCTCTGTGTGCGTCTCTGTGCAAGACGGCGATGCGCGCGGTCGCATGGGACGAGAGCTCTCGAGCAATCGCGTCGGCGATGGCGACTGAACGATGCCGCCCGCCCGTGCAGCCGACGGCGATCGTGAGGTAGCTCTTTCCCTCTCGTTCGTACTTGGGCATCACGTATTCGAGTAGAGCGAGGGTTCGCCGAAGGAACTCTTTCGTCTCGTCACCGTCAAGCACGTACCGGGCAACGGGCTCGTCGAGACCAGAAAGCGCTTTGAGTTCGGGCACGAAGTAAGGGTTCTCGAGAAATCTCACGTCGAAAACGAGGTCGGCGTCCACAGGTGTGCCGTACTTGAATCCGAACGAAACGATACGGGAAACCATTCTCGGCGCTCCGCCCGAGGCCGGACCGAAGTGCGCAACCAACACCCGACGCAGTTCGTGAACGCTCATGCTTGTCGTGTCGATGATTCGGGTCGCACTGGCGCGCAGTGGGGCAAGCCGCTCTCGCTCGACCCGCACGCCGTCAAGAACTGCGAGAGCGTCACCGGGTCCGGCTCCTTCCACCGCTGCATTCCCGCTCTCAGCCGCCAGAGGATGCGGGCGGCGCGTTTCGCTGAACCGGCGGAGGAGCGTCTCGTCGCTGGCATCGATGAAGAGCACTTGCAAATCTCGCTGGCCGCCTGCCTCGAGGAGTTGGAGCACGCTGCCGACCTCGCCAAGAAACGCTCGCACCCGCACGTCGATCCCTAGTGCCACGCGCGTCATGTCGCCACGCTCGCAAAGGGCGACCGCCTGCGGTGCCAGCAGCGTTGGCAAATTGTCGACGCAGAAGAATCCGAGGTCTTCGAGGGCGTGCAGCACTTGCGACTTGCCCGCTCCGGACAAGCCCGTGACCACGACAACGGTCGGTCGCGCACCGCTATGATTCAACCGTCTCCGCCTTCCTTCGGGGGCCGCACTGCCGGAACCCAAGCGGAGCTCTCGGTGCCGCTGGCTTGCGGAGGAAGCGACGACCACGATCCTGCGCCTTTGGCACCCGGGCCCGGTACGACCTTCGAGGCCAGCGACCCGGGCTCATGCTCAATCGCGGGTCGTGTACCGAGATGGGCTTCGATCCTGTCGAGGAATTCGTGCGCGCTGTGCCGACCATCCCGTCGGAGCAGTTCGTTTCGCGCAGCAAGCTCGATAATGCTCCCCATGTCGCGGCCGGGGCGGACCGGGACGCGCAGTTCACGTACGGGCGTCCCAAGGATGGAATGGAAACGGTCTTCCACACCCAGTCGGTCGAACTCCTCTTTCTCGTTCCACTCGCAGAGCCGTATGACGAGGTCAATTTGCTTTCGCTCGCCAACCGCAGTGATCCCGAAGAGCTCGCGAATGTCGAGTACTCCGAGACCTCGAATCTCGATGTGGTGCCGAAGGAGGTCTGCCGGCCGACCGAAGATCGTCCCGGGGGGACGCCAGTCGCATCGCACGACGTCGTCCGCGATCAATCGGTGACCGCGCATCACGAGCTCGAGGGCACACTCGCTCTTGCCAATCCCGCTCTTGCCCTCGAGCAGGATGCCGATCCCGTGGACATCGACGAGCACGCCGTGGAGCTGCGTGTGCGGCGCCAGCCTTTCGTCGAGCACCGCGTGCAGCGCGTTGATGGTGCGGCTCGATCGGGCGTTGGTGACAAAGAAGGGCGTGCACGTCGCCTCGGCCGCAGCGACGAGCTGGCGAGGCGGGTCGTGCCCTCCGGTGACGAAAACGCAAGAGAGGCCCAGCGAGAAGTAGCCGCGCGCCGCAACCCCACGGGCTTCGCCGTCAAGCGAATCGAGGTACGACAGCTCCGTTTCGCCCAGCACCTGCACGCGAGTCGGCACGACCCCGTGAAAATGCCCTGCCAAGGCGAGTCCGTTCTTCTGCACGCGGGGGTGCCGAAGGGGCCTATCCAGGCCCGGTTCCCCGGCAAGGCGGCGCACGTGGAGCGCGAGCTGAGGGTCCTCAACGAGCTGGCGAACGGACAGCTCGGGAATCGTCTCGCCTTTCGCGCCGACGCTGCGCTTCTGGTCCGACATCTCAGTTCCCCCGCGTGCACGCAAGCCGCGCGCGCCTGAGCGCCGAGGCACCGCTCATCGGTGCTCCCCCTCCTCGGCAACGATGAGGGTGTACGCGTTCGCCGCGTCCGCTGCCGCCACGAGCCGGTCGCGGAAGCCCTTGTTGCGAAGGAGTCGTGAGACCCGCGCGAGGGTCTTCAGGTGCTCTCCCGTCGCGCGCTTGGGACCGATTACGGCGAAGAGAATCGTGACTTTCAGCCCATCGATCGCGGAAAAGTCCACCCCTTCCGGTACTATCAGCAGTGCAGCGTACTGGGTGTGCAGCTGCGACAGCGCCCCATGGGGGATGGCGACCCCCTCGCCAATCCCGGTCGATTGCAGTTGCTCGCGCTCCGAGAGCACGCGCTCCACCTCCGAGGCGTCCACCTCGGCGCCGGGGGCCAACGCTTGCGCGAGTGCGTGGAGGACCCCGGCCTTGTCTAGGGACCGTGCACCGTCTTCGTTGTGGCGGATCCCGACCCGCTCTGGGGTAAGGAGTTCGATGAGACGCATTTGGGAGGCCTCGACGGAACTCTAGATCGAGATCGACGTGCCCCGCACGGATCCTTTCGACCTTCGCTGAAAGCGCTTGGCCCGTCGCGTCCGGTGGCGGTGCAAACGATGTCGGGCCTGGGATGTGCTTGCCGTGAATCCGCCAGGTCACCTCCCTACCGCGTGGGGTAACAGCCTCGCGGATGCCCTTTCGCCTCCCTTCTTCCGGCTCGTCACCGTCTTTTTTGCCGACATGATTTGGCGCTCTAGTTTGTCGGCCACCTTGTCGATCGATGCGTACATGTCCTCGCTCGTCTCGTGCGCGTGGAAATGCGTGTGCCCCGAGTGGATGTCGACTTCGACGCTATGCAATCTGTCCTGCTGGCAGCTCAGCGTCACCTGACCCTTCATCGGCGAACGGAGGAAGCGTTGCAACCTGGCAACCTTCTCCGTCGAGTAGCCTTTGACCGCTTCAGTCGCATCCATATGGCGAAACGTGATCGCGATGTTCATGAGGGCTCGCCTCCTGGCTTAGAGCAGTGAATCGCTCCTCGGAAAGCTTCTACGACCAAGCGCAACGCGCTGTTCCCGCATTGTTTCTCTTTGCGATCTTAACACCGGCTGGGTTGATGAGCTCGGGCTTTGTCGCTTAGTCGCTTGTTCAGCCTCTCGTTGCCAAGTCACCACTCGGTGGGATGTCGAGGGGAATGTGGGTCTCGCCTCGTATCGGGCTCTGCGCGGCGCCATTTCCCTTCGGTGCGGACCAGCGCAGGAGCTCGATGGCCGATTGCTTGCGAAATGCTTCTCCCGGCCCCACGCACGACGGGCAGCCGGAAGTGCAAGGGCACGTTTCGATCATACGCAACGTTTTCGACGCGAGCGCGTCGCGCTGCTCCCAGATGCGCTCGGCGAGCCCCGTGCCGCCCGGCACGTACTCGTAGATGAAGAGCGTGGGCCGGTAGCTGGGGTGCATGCGTGCAGGTGCTTCCTCGGGCGACAGCGTAGCCCCGTCGTACGCTTCTTCGTTCGTCGCCCCGTCTTCCAGCGCGGTTCCAAGGTCGCGCGGGTCGCACATGAGCGCGAGCGCAGCGACTGTCTCGAACGCGACGCCGATTCCTCGCAGGCCGTCGATTGCGGCGGCGCGCCCGGCAGAAATACCGGAGCACGCGGCCTCCGGCGCGGTGAGCCAGAATGCAGTCGTGTGCA
>JBAULD010000594.1:0-2538 GCA_049578005.1 Polyangiaceae bacterium | reverse complement strand
GCACGTCGTTGAGCGCCTTGACCGTTGCGTCCAGCACGAGGCTGCAGAGCATCGGGCACGTGTGGTAGGCGAAGACGAAGACCGTCGGGCGCTTGCCATCGAAGTAGTCGCCGAGCGTCACGCTCCTGCCCTCGGCGTCGCGGAACTTCGCTCCGCGAGGCAGAGGGTCGCGGAGGTGCTCGACGATGTCGACCCCCACGAGCTCGGGGGGGATCGTGTTCGGCATTCCCTCTGCTTGATCGCGCCACGCCTGGGCTCGGGCGTCGGCAGACAGCGCCAAGCCGAAGGCCAGGACGACGGCCGAGGCGAGGACGCGAAAGGAGACGGCGAAATGGTTCACGGGTGCTACGTGGCTTGCGGCAAGGCGGCTCGGCCGGCGTCGGGTCGCGCGGTTTTGTTTCCTTTGGGTACGCCGCCATCTGGACGCGAGCCCGCTCCTCCGTCGAGCACGGGCGCGCGGGCGGGCGGCGGCTCGGCCGTCATGGGTCCGGGGACTTCCCCGGGCATTTTGGACCAGCCCTGAAGCGGGGCGATGTCTTTCGACGCATACGGCATGATGTCCGGGCTCGCAGAGGCGCGGCCACGGGCGACCATCTGCTGCATCGCCTTGTCGATCGGCATCGCCCCGGTAGCGAGGCGACCCTTCTCGTCGGCGCGCATGTTCATCAGCGCCTCTGGCTTCACGTCCCCGTTCTTCCGAAGGTCCTCGGCCTGCGCAACTTTGTCGAAATAGGAAACCAGGGCCGTGTGCACGACGACGAGCACGACGATTGAAAATAGGCCGATCTTGAAGATGAGACCGACTCTGGGTTGCGACTTGTCCGTGGCCATGGGTTCTCGGGGAAGGTGAAGGATCCTATGCATTCTCGAAATCGAGCGCACGAGCGAGACGCGGGTCGCCGATGGGCACGAGCGAATGGTCGACCATCCCTCGCAGGACGGCGGCGATGTAAAGGCCAAAGACTCCGACCAGGCAGGCCGCGTCGACATAGTTCGGCGCGAGCGGGCCCACGTTGGGCATGATCACCCAATATACTTCGACGACGTGCATCACGACCATGCACGCCGCTCCGAGGGCAAGCAGCGGCAAGCGGCGTTTGACGTTTCGGGACATCAGAAACCAGAAGGGCACGAAGAAGTGGAATGCCACCAGCGACAGGCTGACAGCACGCCACGTTCCGCCGTTACCGTCCCATCGCTTGTGAAACCAGGCCACCTCGTCGGGGATGTTCGAATACCAGGTCAGGAAGAACTGAGCGAATGCGATGTACGACCAAAACGCGATCCAGCCGAAGAGGAGCTTGCCCATGTCGTGGAAGTGCTCGACGGTGACCGCGTTGCCGAGAAGACCACTGCGACGGAGCAGCAAAGTCACCAGCACGAGCGACGCCATCTGGAAGAGCGAGCACTGCGCGAAAATGTAGACACCGAAGATCGTCGAGTACCACGTCGCGTCGAGCGACAAGAGCCAGTCGAAGGCGAAGAACGAAAGCGAGAGCGCGAAGAGGATCAGCGCGACGGGCGTGAAGTCTTGAGCGGCGGCGGTGTTCGCGACGGCCTCGCTTTCGTCTTGGTCGACCGACCATTGGAAATATCGAAACGCGAGCCATGACCAGATCGCGAGATAAATGCACAGGCGCGCGAGAAAGAAGCGCTGGTTCAGAAAGAACCTCTTGTGCCCGACGATCTTCGTGTCCACGGCTTCTTCCGCCGCGGCGAGACGCTTGGAATCGGGAATGGGCAGATCTCGCAACCCCGCCGGCTCATGGTCCGGGTAACCTCGAGCCTCGGCGATCGGCGACTCGTGTTCGGCCGCGGCCTCCGCCTCGACGTGTGCCTGATTGGCGCCCATCCAGGGGAAGAGACTGGACAGCATCGGAACGAGCGGGAGGACCAGGATGATGAGCACTCCCATCGGCCGCATAAAGAGCTCGGCCACCCGCCGGACGGTAATGCCCCAAGCCGCCTTCGTGATGTAAAGGACAAGCACGAAGAACAGGCTCCCGAGGGCAAGGCTCAGCGAGACGAAGTATCCGAAGAGGTACGAGAACGCGAAGCGAGCGGGATTTGCCCGGTAGCCGAGGAAGGCCACCGCGAGCCCGACGATGCCCACTCCGAGAGCAATCTTCCACGCGCCTGCCCACGGCGAGTCGGTCCCGATTCGATAGAGTCCGGCTTTCGCGCCGTTCTTTTCTTTGGCTGTCGTGCTCACTTCTTCAGCTCCGGTTGCGAGGGCTTTGCTTGCGCCATCTGGCTGAGTTGAAGCGCGCGGACGTACGAGACGATCGCCCATCGGTCGGGGATCGGAATCTGGGCGCCGTACGCCGGCATCGTACGCACGCCGTGGGAGATCGTCGCGAAGAGCTGCCCGTCCGGCATTTGGCGGAGCCTGGGATCCTCGTAGGACGGGAGCGGCGGAAAGCCCCGCGACTCGCACGGGTCGCTCGGTTTGTCGCGCTTGCAGACGACCATGCCCTTGCCGTCGCCGGTTTGCCCGTGGCAGGGCGCGCAGTAAATGCCGAAGCGCTCCTGGCCTCG